>DPKX01000243.1:0-17724 GCA_003542295.1 Candidatus Atribacter hydrocarboniphilus | reverse complement strand
ATTAAGGTGTGAAAAGAACCGTGAATTTTTATTTAACAATCTCATGGTTTTCCACGATCTTTTTTTAAAAAACAAGCAATGAAAATTTCCATCATTTGGATCGTCTCAAAATCGTTCGAGTAGCTATTATATCAACACCTTCTCCCAAACAATTGGTTGCAATAACTTGACCAACCTGAACCGGTGCCTTGATTTCTATAGTCGAAAGAAATTGAATCAATTCTGAGACACGTCGAAGTGGAAAGGGTTTGGTAGTTCGAACGGGAAGCCGCCGGATCTCCCCGTTCAGAACAACAACTGTTGTTGTCACTGTTCTTTTTGGATTGAGCATTTCATCTTGTGCGTACTGACTTCCCCGTTTGCATTTTGCACCAGTAACTACTATTTTTTCTCCATCTTTTTCAACTCGGAGAGAACATCCCATAGGACAGGAAGTACAAATAAGTTGTTTAGATTCCTTCAATCGGGTTTCCGATAATTTCAACAATTACCTCTCCTCCTTCTTCAGGCCAGTGGATGTTTTTCAGGTCATAACGAATCATCTCACTGGGACGACAGACGGCAACTCTTTTTTTATCAAATACTTTTCCTTGAGTTCTAAATTGAACTTTCCCATCACGAAAACTTTGGTCAGGACGAACAAATAACCAACCATTATCAACTTGCCGAACTCGTTGCGGAATAACTAAACCTACACCTGATCCGGGATTCAATTGATACTTTATTGGTTTTTTATCTCTATATTCAGCCGCCGTCTGACCGGCTTTTTGTGACACTAAAGTGACATAATCGACTAAATCGAAAACTGAAGCGACATTTCCACAGGCATATATCCCATCAAGGTCAGTAGAGAAACTTTCATCAACAAAAGGCCCGTGGCTAAAATGACACAGAGAAACACCAGCTTTTCGAGATATTTCATTTTCCGGAAGGAGTCCTACCGAAAGAAGAAGGGTATCACAGTTTAATAACCTTTCGGTTCCTGGTATTGGTTGCCAAGATTGATCAACCCGACTAATTTCTACCCCCTCGACTCGTTCTTTACCAAAAATGTTGGTTACTGTGTGAGAAAGTAATAGAGGAAGCTCAAAGTCAAGCAAACACTGCACATAATTCCGAATAAGACCGCTTAATGAAGGCCGTACCTCTACCACCGCTTCTACTTTGACACCTTCAAGGGTTAACCTGCGGGCCATAATTAAGCCAATATCTCCTGATCCTAAAATAACCACTTTCTTTCCCGGCAAATAACCTTCAACATTGACCAGATACTGAGCTAAGCCTGCAGTATAGATTCCAGCTGGACGAAATCCAGGAATAAAAATCATCCCTCTGGTTTTTTCCCGACATCCCATGCTGAGGATGACTGATTCACTATAGAATTCCCAAACACCTTCTGGGTTAACCGCTGTTATTTTTTTATTTGGGGTAAGGTCAAGTACGGTTGTTTCAGTCATCACCTCTATTGAGGTTTTAGCTAATTGATCAATATATCGGGCAGCATATTCAGGACCAGTCAGTTCTTCTCCAAATACTTGCAAACCAAAACCGGGATGAATACACTGATTCAATATTCCTCCCAAGTAATCATTTCTTTCTAAGATAAATATTTTCCGGGCACCGTGGTTCCAAGCAGATAGCGCTGATGCCATACCTGCTGGCCCTCCCCCAATGACGACAACATCACAATCAATGTGGTGTGGCATGAGCATTAACCACCTTTTTCGTTTCCCCAACAAAGAGATTCGAATTTTTATCCGATTTTAATAAGTCTTGAATACCGATATTTAATAGATTCATAACAATAGAAGGAAGATGCATTTGACAAAAACTTCCCTGGCAGCGTCCAGCGGTAACCCTGATTCTTCGTTTTAAACCGTCCATGGTTCGAGCCGGAGGGTTCATTCTTAAGGCATATTTAACTTCCGCTATGGTGACTTCTTCGCACCGGCAGACAATCTGACCCCAATCGGGATCTTGAGCAATAAGTTCCTCACGTTTTTCCCAATCACAATCATGAAATACGGGAAAAGCTTTTCTAAAAATTATCTGGTCTTTATTTTTCAAAGATAATCCCTGCTGAACCAGTAATTCTCCCACATATTCAGCTATTCCTGGAGAAGCTGTAAGACCTGGTGATTCAATCCCACACAGGTGAATTAAACCTGGATACTTCTTAGAAACAAAGATAAGGAAATCTCTTTCGGGTAAGGTAGGCCGTATGCCAGCAAAAATCTGAATAGTTTGATTGAAAGGAAATTGAGGAACCAGCTTTTGAGCACCAGCCTTGACTTCATTCAATCCTTGAGGGGTGGTCGAGGTATCATCAGCACAACTCGATTCAAAGTTTGGCCCAGCTAAAATATTGCCTTCTGGGGTTGGTGAAACAAGGATACCCTTACTTACTGAGTTAGGAATTGGATAGAGAATTTTTTTCACCAAACCCTGGCTTTCTTTATCAAGTAAAAAATATTCACCTTTAAATGCTGAAAGATCCGGAACCCGATCCCCTGATTTTTGAGCTATTTTTACCGATGATAGACCAGTAGCATTCACAACATATGAAGCTTCATAATTTTCATTAGGAGTATGTACGATGATCTTTTTACCTTGTTGGTCAAAACCCCCCACTGACCTATCAAAATGAAATTTAACTCCATTCAAAGCCGCCCCTTCAGCAAAGGCTAAGGTAAGACGAAAAGGAGACACGACCGCGGCATGAGGATCATAATAAGTAGCAACTATTCGATCTGATAGGTTTGGCTCGAGGATTCGAGATTCTTGTGGACTTAGGATCTCTGCATCATCGTATTTTCCGATTTTTTTTATAGATTTTAAGTAGTTTAAATCATCCTGATTAAACGCAACGGTTAATGCTCCGGTAACTGTAGGATGAAAATCCAGTTCTTTTTCAATTTCAGGAAACCATGATAAAGCTCTTTGATGGAGCTCCCCTTTCACGGTTCCTGGAGTAAGATAGCTACGAGAATGAAGAATACCTGTATTCGCTTTACTTACCCCACAGCAAACGTCGAGCTCTCTCTCGAGAAGAAGTATTTTTAGGTCAAAGTGAGAAAGAAACCAGGCAATTGCGCAACCGACAACTCCTCCTCCAATAATGATCACATCATAAGCCTTTTTCACAACGATGCTCTCCTTGGTTTATTCAATAAAAAATTTTGAAACAGAAGATAACTGTAAACATTAAAAAAGTGTAATAAAACAAAAAAGCCTTTCGAGACAAATAAAGAATTGTCTCGAAAGGCTTTCTCCTATTCTCCAAGCCTAATACTCTTTGACTTTTAATATAACATAATATTCGTTGTTAAACAACAGTTAATACAATAAGAATATCAGTTAAAATCAATATCATTAAGGGAAGAAAAGACATAATCCGGTTGCCATGGAGACTCTTTAACATCATCTTTTTGGGTTTCACCGGTCAAAACTAAAATTGTAGTAATACCTGATTTTTTACCCATGGCAATATCAGTGTACAAACGATCGCCAATCATAACGATTTCGTTTTGAGTGGTTTTGGTTCGATACGCTACATATTCAATAACTTCAGGATAAGGTTTCCCAAAAATTTTAGGTGATATCCCGGTTGATTCTTCTATCATTTTGATCATCGAACCAGTGTCTGGTATAGGGCCATCCTCAGTTGGACAGTTAATATCAGGGTGAGTAGCAAAGAATGGAATCCCTTGCCGTATAAAATAGCATGCTCTTTCCAGTTTATGATAGGTGAGGGTTTTATCAAAACCGAGCACAATAAAATCCGGATCATTTTGAACGCTGATAAGGCCAACCTTGAGCAGGTCACGTTCCAGCTCTTTAGTACCCAAGAGATACACTTTCCCATTTGGTTTTAGCCTTTGCAGATACCAGGCACCAATTTCACCAGAGGTAATGATCTGGGATTTATGAATAGTTTTCAAACCCATTTTAAAAAGTTTTGAAGCATAAAAATTTGCGTCCCGAGATGAATTGTTGGTAAGAAAATAAAACGATTTTCCGTTTTTTAGTAATCGATCAATAAAATCTAAAGAACCCGGAATAATCTTATTCCCTAAATAAAACGTTCCATCCATATCCATAAGGAATACTTTTTTTGCTTTCAAGTCCATCGATCGTTTTCCTTTCCTATTTATACTCCCAATACTTATTTCTTTTACCACTATGTTTACATATTTTTTGAAGGTTTGGAAGAACTTAATTCATGAGTAAAATAATGAAGAATTAAGAAATAAAATACTTTATTTTAATTATTTGAGTAACCCTAGCTCATTCTTTTTCTAAAAAAACTCTCACTTCTTCTCGAAAAGAACCTTTTGGATTTATTTTAGCTTGTTTAGATAATTTGAAATGATCGGTACTCTTAAAAATTTCATAATTATAATAACTTACTAATTGCTTTATCTCAATCAAAAATAACTGTAAATATTCTATTATTATAAATAATCTTTTGACAAAAAAATAAACGAATAGAACTTTCAATTTTAAAATGAGAGTCATATGTGAATTAATTTCTATTTTTTTAAGATGAATCTCTAATAACTAATTTATCTTCTAGAAGGATGTGTTCGGGTAGTTTTCTTTCTTTTGATTCAATTCTATCAAGTAAGATTTGAGTGGCAATAATTCCCATTTGATGAGTATTTTCCGAAATAACGGTTAGGGGGGTTTGTAATAATGAAGACCAAGGAGTGTCATCAAAACCAACTACAGCAACTTCTTCAGGAATCCGTATTTTTTTTTCATTTAAAATACTCAGAGCAACGATGGTTTTAGTTTGAGTCGTACAAATCAATCCATCAAAGTCGTTCATATTTATAAATTTATTAAAGGTTTCTCTAAAATTTTGAACATTATGTTCCAATATTTGAATGGTTAAATTTAGAAGTTCGCATTCTTTTAAAGCAGTGTCATAACCTGTTTTTTTCTCTAAATTTGCCAACGATCCTGGATCATAACCGAATAAGGCGATCTTTTTTCGCCCTCTATCGATAAGATGCCGAGTCGCATTATAAGCCGCCTGGAAATTATTTGATACTACTGAATCAATATCTAAATCAGCAATTTTTCTGTTCACTTGTACTATCGGAATCCCGTTTTGATAAATCTGTTGCAAAAAAGAACGATTTTGGTAGGAGCAAGGAACCACTAAAATTCCACTGATTCTTTTCGCTAAAAATACTCTCAATATTTCTTTTTCACGAAGGGGATTTTCTTCACTGGAAGCTAATAAAAAACTAAAGGACTTTTGGTGAGCACATTCATTCACGGCTCGAATCATTGGATTATAAAAATTACTTACAATGGGGATTATTAGCCCGATTGTTTTTGCATCATTCATTTTAAGAGCACGAGCCAACGGGTCAGGGATATAGTTTAATTCTTTTATTGCCAGTTCTATTCTTCTCTGAAGTTCGGGTGAAACATACCGACTTCGGTTTAAATAGGCCGAAACTGTCGCTCGAGAGACTCCTGCCCGCAAAGCAACGTCTTCGCTTGATGGTCTATTTTTCATTTTCTTATCTTATATATCATTTTTATTTTTATCATCATATAATACAACTTCTTTCCGAGTATGTTATTGCCATACTAATTGAAACCAGTTTCATGTGCATTAATGTCAATGAATACCTTTATAAAAGAATTATTAGGGTCTTCGATAAACCTATAGGCTTCAACCCATTGATGGAAAGGAAAATGATTAGTTTGAAGAGGTTTAAGAATGATTTTTTTTAACTTTATAAATTCAGCTGCTTCTCTAAATTCTTGAAAAGAATACATCAAACTTCCCAACATATTTATTTCTTTATCTTGAACTAATACCATATCAACCCGAGGAGGTTTTTCATAGACTCCAGCTACGATAACATATCCTCCCCTTTCAACCAAATGAATACAAGAATTGAGAGGGCTTTCCATTCCTACACATTCAAATACCACAGACGGTGAAGCTTTCATAATGTCCTTTACTTGGTTTTCAAGTTGATCATCAGGAAATACAGTTTTAAATCCCAAAATAGAAGCCACTTGACTTCGAAATTGTAACATTTCGGAAATAATAATCTCTTTAGCTCCTTGTAATCGACATACTTGGGCAACTAATAAGCCTATTGTACCTCCTCCAGCAATAAAAACTTTTTGATCTTTGATATTTGGAACTCTATTTACGGCATGAATTGCCACTGCTAATGGTTCAGTCATGGCTGCGTCATCTAAACTCACCTCAGAACTATACCGAACTATATAATTTGGATCCACCTGTAGATACTGGTTTCCACCTCCAGGGATATTTCCGCCAATAAATTGTAATTGATCACATTGAGCAATCAATCCCTGTTGACATTTTGAACAATTGCCACAACCTATTGCCGGCTCAATGGTAACGAAGTCTCCCATTTTATAATCATTTATTCCCTCACCAACTTCAACAATAAATCCACTTAATTCATGTCCCTGAATCAAAGGAAAAGAAACGAGAGGGTGTTTGCCCTTAAATGCGTGAATATCTGAACCACAAATTCCGATACGAACTATTTCAACAATGACTTTCCCAGGAGCTGTTACCGGCTTATCAATTTCTCGAAATTGAAGTTGATAAGCTTGAGGAATATAAGCCTGACAAGCTTTATCCATTATTCTCCTCCTTCAAATTCTAAATTTGCTAATTCAACAATATCCATAACCGCCATTGAGGGGAATTCTTTTTCTATAAAAGATTGAAATACTGTTTTACAATTCTGGCAAGCAGTAATTAAGACCTGTGATTTTTCTTCTATAGCATGATTCATTCTCACTTTTGCTACTTTTTGAGTAAGTTCCGAATCGATGAAGAACTGAATTGAACCAGCACCACAACATTCAGCTTTTTCTCGGGAATGGAAAAGCTCAGTAGGCGCTTGGCCAATAATGTCTTGAATAATGAAACGAGGTGCATTAAAAATTCCTAATTTCCTTCCGAGCTGACAGGGGTCATGATAACTTACTGATTTTAAAGATACCTTATGATGAAAAATCAAACTATGGTCTTGAATTTTTTCTTGAAGAAATTGTGTAACGTGAAGAATTTGCATATCTTTCGGAAAAGATAACTGCCAATTGGGGTAAATTTCAAGGAAATTGCGAAGACAGTGTGGGCATCCGGTGAGAATTATCTTCGGATGAATCTCCACTAATTTTTTATAAGTTTTCTTCGCTTGTCGCTTTGCTTCTTGAGTATAACCCAAATCATAAAGCGGCATCCCACAACATTCCTCATTCTCCATTCGCATCCAACTGACTCTGCAGTGTTCAAGCACATCCTCAGTTGCACTTATAATCTCAGGATGAAAATAACGGGTTGAACATCCAGGAAAATAAACAACTTCAGGATGATGTTGATTTTCTGGCCGAGAATTCACTTTATAACCCGAATCATGTCCAAAGGGCGATCCAGTCACTTGAATTGATTGAAGAACATTTTTCACTTTTTGAGGTTCTCGGTTTTTTTCAACTATGTCTTCACGTGCGTGGCGAACTAATTCATCTTCCGGCCAGTGAAATTCACAATCTTCCCGACATAATCCACATTGTGAACATTGATAAAATTTCTTCACAAAGTCATCTGTCCAATCTCGAATTCCATCTGATATTTCAGAAAGCATCAAAGCATAACCACGAGGAGTATGAGAATCGAGCTTGGTTGCCAAAAAAGTTGGACAAGCATGTCGACACATGAAACAAAAACGGCAATTTTTAATAACTTCTCTTATATGATCTATACCCATTTGTTATTCTCCTAAACCTAATTTTCCCGGATTGAGTAAGGATTCAGGATCTAAAGCTTTTTTAATAATTTGAGAAAAATTATAATTTTCTTCTGAAATTTCTTTCATAAACCGGCTGAATCGCATGCCAATCCCATGATGCTCATTCACCACTCCACCATTTTGAATGGATGCTTGTACACAAATATCTAAAATTTGGTTATAAAGACGAATTGCCTCATGAGGATTGCTGGGAAATTCTTTCAAAAGAAAAGTCGGATAAAAACTGGTTCCCCAATCATACCAATGGGAAAAATGAGCGTGGAAAATTGCATTCCATGATTTGAAACCTTCTTCAACTCCTTTTTTCATCTCCCAGTAGATAGTTTCAATTTTTTCATAAGGGGCAACAGTATCCATGACGGCTGTCATCCAAGGTTCGCAAATATAGTCTAAGGGGGGGTAATAAGAACGATAACGGTTATTCCACCAATTTACTGCTAATTCTTCTCCTAAATCCTTACCTTCATTTTTTTCAAGTATTAAATAAGAGACCTCCTCTTGTGTTTCAACAATTTTTTTCATCCCATCAAATCCAATAATGAGAACACATCCTTCTTTTTCTAAACCATACTGTTTTTGAAGAATATGTCTGGTATCGTATTCATCGTATAAACGCAACAGACATGGGTTAAGTCCTTTAACCATAATTTGTCTTCCGGCTTCGATCCCCTTCTGCAAGCTGGAGAGAAGAAAAGCTCGGAAAGATCGTTTCTCAGGAAGATAATAGATTTTACAGAGGGCTTCGGTTATGATTCCTAAAGTTCCTTCGGCTCCAAAAAAAAGTCTTGAATAATCGGGGCCAGTAGAGTGTAAACGTACTGGTAAGCTTTTAAATAAATTCCCATTGGGAAGGACTACTTCTAATTGATGAACCATGTCACTCATCTTTCCATACTTAGAAGAAAGAACACCAGTCCCATTGGTACTAATAAAACCGCCTAAAGCAGAAGTATTAAATGAAGCCGGGAAATGATTCATAGTATACCCTTTGCGATTAAGAAACTCTTCTAAATGTTTCTGTAGAATTCCAGTTTGAACCCGAACGGTCAAGGAGCGTTCATTGAGTTCGATAATTTTATCCATTCGTTTTAAATCGATCACTAATTCTCCGTGCAGAGGTATTGATCCACCCCCATCTCCAGCTCCCCCACCTCGAGCCAGATAAGGAATTTTATTTATTAGACAAAATTGAACTATCTTCTTAACTTGTTCAGTATTTTCTGGAAAAACAATCACCGAGGGTTGGGGAAAATTATCTTGTTGAAAAAAGCAATAACGAGTCATCCACCAAACATCGATAGACTGTACATCTTTTTCTGATTGATCAGTAATCACATATTCAGAACCAACGATTTTTTCCAGTTCATACCATTGATTTTTTTCTAAACATCCACTTTTTTTCATGATTTAGGCTCCCGATATTTTATAAAGCGCTCGATATAAATTCCCAGTCAGTTGGTATCCCAGCTTTCTTTGCTATGGTAAACATCCACTCCATGGTTTCAACTTCGTCTTCAATTGAAGGATTGGGCTTCTCTCCATATTTCACACAATCGATGAAATGTCTTAAACCACCAATATACCCATTCAAAACATGACTTTGATTGGGGCTAATCGGATTCCAATCCGGTGCCCAGGTTTCACCAGTTTCTATATTGCAGAGAGTTACTTCTCGAGCATTGTTAACAATAACACTTTTTCCCTGGTCACCAAGAATTTCCATCCGTTCTGAAAATTGACCCGGGCCACCAAAAGTTCCCCACCCAACAATACCAATTGCGCCACTTTTAAAACCGACCATAATAGTAAGGGCTCCGTGTCGTTCATTAATTCTATGCGACCAAGATTCGATTTTCTGGATTGAACCACCAAAATATTGAATAAGGTCAAGATTGTGACTTTGCCATTCCAACATACAGGTAAAAAAAGTAGGAAAAACTGGGAATCCGTGTTGCTTGGTCTCGATTTGAATAATGTTTCCAAAATTTTCAACATTTTCAACATGTTTCTTAGCTAGCTTGTATGCTGAGCTGTGCCTTTTCTGATGATCAACCTGAACAATACACCCACTCTCTTTAGCGGCTTCGGCAATTTGATAGGTTCCTTCCAAATCGATGGCAATCGCCTTTTCCAAAAAAACTGGAACTCCCATCCGTAACACCTGGGGTACGACTAAGGGATGGATCTTTGACCCTAAACAAATGACACATCCATTTAAGTTTTCTTGACCAATCATTTCTTGAAAATCTGTGTAGATATTCTTCCAACCATATTTCGAAGCCAAACGTTCAGCTCTTTTCAAACGGAGATCACAAACAGCAACCCTTTGAACATCATCAAAAAAATGAGTTGAAAGACTTGGAAAAATATTCGCCTCAGCAAATATTCCACAACCAATAACCCCCAAACGGAATGGTTCACCCATTTTTTCCACTCTTATCCCCTCCTTTTTCTTCATCCATTTGTGAGATATATCGAATCAATTGAGTGATTTTTTTGTACTTTTTGTAAAAATACTTATAAGAATTGTGTTTCTCTGGTGAAAAATCAATGGTTTTCTCAATACGAACACACTTTCCTATGGCTTCTTCGAGAGAAGAGAAAATCCCCGATCCAATTCCAGCAACCATCGCTGCTCCAAAAGCAGCATCGGTATGGGTTGGAATCAATCCTTTCACTCCAAATACATCAGCTACTATTGAAAGCCATAAATGATTTTTTACTCCTCCTCCAACGAAAATATATTCTCGAAAACCCTGAGCAATTTCCCCAAACACTGAAAAAGCATCCTTCAGTGCATAGGCTGTCCCCTCATAAATAGCCCGAATTATATCAGATCGTTGATGAGAAACGTTGAGACCAAAAAGATTTCCTTGTAACCTTGAATCCCAATAGGGTGCATCTTCTCCTAATAAATAAGGATGAAAGATCAACCCCTTTGAACCAATTGGAGATATTTTTGCTTCATCCATCATAATTTGGTAAATTGATGAATAATCAGCAGGGTTTTGCTGGAAAAAAAGATCCTTGCCCCATTGAACTGACTGAGCGCAAGAACGGGTATTGAGATCGATCATCCATCGGTTGGGCATAAGGTACGACCAACAATAATACTGGTGTGAACGAGTAAGGTGATCAACTATAGTTGATAAGGCACCAGAAGTACCGAGTCGTATTTTACATTGTTTGTCATTATATAAACCAATCGCTAAGGTTTCGATAGTTGAATCACTGCCTCCCATAACTACCGGTAAATCTTTAGGAAGACCAGTTTCTTTAGAGGCTTTGGAACTCACCATTCCCAATAATGTAGTAGATAGAACAATTTCAGGGCATAACTGGATAGGAAGATGATAAAAATTGAGTATTTCTTCAGACCACTCATGTTTTTGAATGTCGTAAAAAGATGATCCCGAAGCATCGCTTCGATCAGTACAGATACGGTTAGTCAAGCGAAGGTTTATATAATCTTTTGGAAATATCAATACTTTGGTTGATTTAAGTATTCCCGGTTCATGTTTCTGAACCCAAAGCAGCTTCGGGAGAGTACACATTGTGTTTATTGGATTTCCAGTTATCAATTCCACCATTGCTTGATTGGTTGCCAGTATATAGGTTACTTCCTCTCTACATCGTCTATCGTTCCATAATATTGAGGGGCGAATCGGTTGATTATTGAATCCAATCAGGGTCAAGCCTCGCATCTGACCAGCAATTGCTATAGCAGCTAATCTGTCTTTTTGGAAAGATCCGTTTATTTTCATTTTCTGTATTAAAGCAATGAATGCTTGATACCAGTTTTCTGGATTCTGTTCCACCCAATCGGGTTGGGAAGAAAAAGAGGAATATTCAATACTTACCGAGTCAACCACCTGACCAGATTGATCGATAATACATGCTTTGCCACTACTGGTTCCAATATCAATGCCGATAAGGAGGTCTTTCATCAGTAGCTTTTCACCCCTTCACCGCTCCCATGGTTAGACCACGGACAATATATTTTTGGGTCAAGGCAATTATAATAATCACTGGGATAATGGCAATAACCGCTGAACTCGATAATTTTGCCCAGTCTAACTGATAATATCCAAGAGAGTTATAAATCTCAATAGGCAGTGTTCGAGTGTTTCGACCAGTATTAAGCAGGGCAAACATAAATTCATTCCAAACAAAGATGAAAGAGAGAGTAGCTGACGCCATTATTCCAGGTATAACCGTTGGTATTAAAACATATCTAAGAGTTTGCCAGCGAGTACATCCATCTACCATTGCTGCTTCTTCTATCTCGTAAGGAATTTCAGCAAAAAAACTACGAATCATCCAAATCAAAAGAGGAAGCACTAATGTCACATACATAGTAATCATTGAAAAATAAGTATCAGCTAATTTTAAAGATCGCCAAATTAAAAAATAGGGAATAACAAAAGTAATAGGAGGAACAATTCGCAAAGCTAATATAAAATATGAAAAAGCCTTATCGCCCTTAAAACGAAACCGGGTTAATGTGTAGGAAGTTGTAATCCCTAATCCGGTTGCAGCTATAGTAGCCCCTACTCCTATTATGAGACTATTTTTTATTGATTTGAGAAAATCAATACTAGCAATCAATTTTTGGTAGTTTTGAAGAGTGGGGACAAAAAACCATTTTGGCGGCATAGCCAGAGCATCGACAGTAGTCTTAATAGAAGTTAATACGATGAGGATAAAAGGTATAAGTCCGATAACCGCAACCACTGCCAAAAAAAGATATTTTAGAAAACGACGGAGACTTTTTGCTTGACGAACCTTCATTAGACCATTTCCTCCTCGAACTTTGACCACTTTAAAAAACTCATTATCAGTACTAAGACAACAATTAAAAAAATGAAGGCCGAAGCAGCAGCATATCCCATTCGAAAATATTCAAATCCATATCGAACAGCAAAAATTGAAACATTTTCAGTAACATACCCTGGCCCACCACCAGTAATCACATATATCTCATCGAACATTTTCAGAGCATCCATGAATCGAAAAGCAAAAGCGACGACTATGATTGGTTTAATGTTGGGAAGGGTTAAAAGATACATTCTTTTCCACCACGAAACTCCATCGATTGCCCCAGCATCAAATATTGAAGCATCAATTGAGGAAATCCCGGCAAATAATATAAGAGTTACAAATGGAGTTCTTAAAATTACTTCCATGATCAAAATACCTATCGGAGCATTATATATTCCCTGACTGAGATCAAAAACCGGAAGATGAACCAATTGTAAAAAGTAGTTCAAATATCCAAAAGTCACATCGTAAATGAGGGTTTTATAGGTATAGGAAACCACTACCGGGGCTACAACAAAAGGTATTAAGATGAGAGTACGAATAAAGGATGAATATCTTGAGGTTACTTCTTCATCGGCTAAAACATAAGCTACTAAAAAACCAATCACTATTTCGATCACCACTGCCCCTGCTGCAAAAAGAATAGTGAAAAGGAGTGCATGGATATATCGTGGATTGTTCATTAAGAGATCGATATAATTCCCTAAACCAATATAAACACCAGGTGGCTTGATAAGTTGATAATCCTTTAAAGAAAGAATAAAGGTATAGAGGACTGGCACTCCCCCAACCAGCACTACGGCAAAGAGTGATGGAAAAATTGACCATAAAATGAAACGACGATCTTCTTGGGTTGTCCGTTGTATTCTCATAGGATTAGATAACCTTCCATGGTTTGAAACCATGGAAGGTTAAAGAATTTATTGTGCTGATGATTTAAATCCAATCTTTATTAAGGCCGCTTCAGCATCTTGACAGGCTTGCTCTACGGTTTTGATACCAGCAACAACTGCATTCATTTCCTTAGAAACTAAATCAGCAACCTCTCCATACATGGGGGTGAGTAGAAATTGAGTATCAGGATCAATACCATTTTCCATCATCCAAAGCTGGGAGTCTATGAATTCCTGGCTCGGCATCGCTTCGATATATTCAGGAAGTGAATAAACTGATTTTCGCGCTGGGCATCCATAAAGTGGTGCCATTCCAGTAATTAAATTCGGGGAAGTTAACCATTGTACTAAAAGCCAAGCAGCCTCTTTATTTTTTGATTTGGCATTAATTGCCCATCCCCAAATCCATAAAGGATCTTTTCCATTTTCCATTGGTGGAGGGACATAACCCATTTTCCCGGCAACCTTCGAAGTATTTTTGTCTTCAAGATAAGCATAAGAGGCATTTCCTCCTACAACCATTGCAAGTTTTCCTTGAGCAGCGGCGGCTCCAATATCGGTCCAGGTCCAATTAGCTGAACCAGGTGGTCCATATTGTTTACATAAATCGGTATAAAAACTCATGATTTCGATACCCTTGGGTGTGTTGGCATAGGAAACCATATCCTTAAAATCCACAAAATCGAACCCCAATCGATGAGCCGTACAAAAGAGGTTCCACCCTCCTTCGCTGGATCCGGACATAGTCCGTTCAATAAATGCAAATTCTTCTATTTTCCCATCTTTTCGTGCTTCTTCAAGCTTTGCAGCAACTGCTTTAAGTTCGGTCGGTGTCTTGGGGGGAGTCAGATTTAACTGACTAAAAATATCTTTCCGATACCAAAGTAAAAAGTATTCAGCGGTGAAGGGAATCATCACCAGTTTGTCTCCAGATATTCCCCCTGCTAAAACGTCTCTGGGATAATCATCAATGTTATACCAGTCTCTATCAGTCAGCTTGGGGTTGTCTAAGTAAGGTTGGAGTGATTCCATGTAACCAGGTTGGGCAAATTCTTCTCGGTTGGAGAATCCAACATTGGCAACATCATACTCACCCATGCCAGATGCATAATCGACCAATTGTTTTTTCTTGCGGTCAACATCATTCAATAACTCAAAATTTACTTTAATTCCAGTAAGTGCTTCGAACTCAGCTATTTTACTTTTATAAACTTCCGAGACCGGCATTGATGTAGCTAAAACATTTAGTTGGGTTCCTTTGAATTGCATCCAATCAATGTTTCCCCAATTAGATTCAGCTCCAGTCGCTACTTGACAAATTAACAATATTCCGAATATGAATAGAACTAAACCTCCAAATTTCTTCACTTTTCCATCCTCCTTTTTTCTACTACCCAAAATTAAATAAAAAATTTGCCAATTAATATTGATAAACTTTAAAGATTAACTTTCACCCCCTTAAGATTGTAGCTATTGTTAAGAAAAACCGCATCGGATTGTTCGATCGGAATTTTAATTATAATATTTTACACGTGTAAACTACACGTGTAAAATATAGAATATTTATTAAGCATTTGTCAAGGGGGATACTCGCTTTTTTTTAGGAAATTAACGAAGAAAATTTATAAAAGTGCTTTAGATATGTGTTTGGGGGGGTTCTCTTCAAAATTTTTACTGACTCTGATGACCGATTGGATCGTCCGATCATCAGAGTCATTGGTGAAAACAATTACCTTATTTCCAGATTTACTAAGGGGGAAGGTAATTTGCCTTGGTCTTGGCAACACAATCAAAAAAGGATTGCTATTGCATCTAGTATTATATGGTGCTCTCCCTAGAATGGATTTGGAGGAGTAAAGATTGCATCAAAAAAGTAAATGGTTTATATTTTATTTAACCTTTTTATCGATAGAATTTTGGGAAAACATAAAAAAATTAATAATATAATAAATTTTTAACCCCATTAATAATTACCAATTACCATAAATGGGGTTAAATAAAATAACAAAATTGAAAACCTTGTATTAATCATCCCATAATTCTTTCAGCTTCCTCACAAGCAATTCGGCACCATTGAATAACATTGTCTGGATTACGACCGATAGTGTGATTATCTTTCATAATCAGTTCAACATGGCATCCTTGTGCAGCTTCCAAAGTTTCGCGCAAACCCTTTCGAATATATTCTTCATCAATTTTGGGATAGCTGAGGTCAGAAGGATTTGGTTTTCGTGAAAAAACGTAATTTTTCCCCAATTTTTCAGCAAGGTCTCTCACGTTCGCCCAGGCTGATACTGATACTCTACGTAATCGAGGCGCTTGGCTTACAATATGCCATCTTTTATCAATCGGCTCACAACAACCGTAACAGTTAAGGCCAAAACGTTCTAAAATTGGAAGTTGATAAGGAAAAATAAACTCAGCAAAAAGGTTGGGTGAAACTAAAACTGTTTCCTGGCTCTCTGAAAATCCCCACATATCCTGCGTTCTTACTTTGGTTCCATTATAATCCTTTTGGGGAAGTTGATGAGTATAGCCAAATCCACCCGAGCCAACATAGGTTCCTTGATTATTCAAACTCAATAAATTATTCAATTCAAGAAAATCTAAAAGAGATAATGCTTCATCGCGTAAAAAAGCCATTAACTGATGAAGCTCCTGAGGATGATCATACATATCAAGCATAACTTGTTCAATACCACGCAAATTTACCAATGACCAAGTCAATCCAAAAGACCACCACCAATATCCTTCTAATTCCACTTTTAAAATATCAGAAAAAACTTCGCGAGCTAAATTGTAAAGTCGATCAGTACGTCCATAGTCAACTTCAATCTTCTGAAAATGAAGTGATTCCAATTCTGAATAATCCTTGAGTGGGGCATCCCAACAATAAGACCCGTTATCATCGCCACCAATAATACTTTCCTGCATTCCTCGGTTGGTTTCTTGAAAGGAATATTGAACCTTAAAAATTGGTTCAATCACCCGGTCATCGTTCATTTTTTCTCCCCAAAATATTTCTTTCCGAAGCTTAAATTCCCATATCCGCGCTAAATCCCCTTCGCAAAGAAGTTGATGGTGAGGGATTATTTCATACCAACCATTTTCCGGGTCACAAAATATCAAAGGCCGGGTATCTTCTAAATCATTATGTTGATACCATAATTTTCTTTTTTCTGATTCAATTGGACGAGCAGCAATTTCTGCAACTTCCTTTGCCAGAGTCCGAAGGATTTCCTTATCCTGACCGGAAATCACAAATTCAACAGAATTTACCACTTTTGATGCTGAGTACGTCAAAGACAGCCCCAATGAATCTCCTAATCCTTTCCCCAATCTTTCAATCATTGTTATTATCCCCCTCAAGGAAATTTAGTTATCAATATTTCTATATGTTTTTTCAGTTCTCATTAATAATGCTTCTATTGATAATAAAAAGGCTCACTATTCTGTATTGATAGTAAGAAGTGACTTGTAAATTGTAAACTTCACCTCCCATCCTCATCTACTCCCATCAAGGGAGAAGGAACTTAAAGTTGTTATTACAAAGAATCCAACCGTTTTTTAGTTGGATGACGTGGCAATCTCTTGAACTTATTTTTATTATTTTTCTTCTTTTTATTAAAGGGAGATGGTTGGGGATTCGATTCGTTACCAATAAATTCAAACACCCCTTATTTTCCCTTTGCTAAAGGGGAAGATTGATTCCTGAATTAGTATTTTCAATATCATCTGGTGTCGTCTTACGGTATGAAGGTTGATCCTGTAAACCCATTTGTGGGCATGATAAATCAAGCCCCTACATAAAATATTTAAAAACTGTAGAATTGCAAATTTATGCTCCTGACTATTGAATTTTTGTCTTTATTTAGTGCCACGAAAGCAGCATAAACGTTTATTAAAAAATCCCTTTAAAAGTTGTTTGTTCTTAATTTATTTTTTTACTATAAATCTGATGACAATTTTAAAACACATCGGTCGGGAATGATCGTTCAGTAAAGTAAATATTAAATTCTAAGGCTTATTTCTTCGAAAAATGATGATTTCATCCTTTTAGCTATACCAACTCAGCATTCCTAAAAAGTGTAGAGATTTTTTAGTTCTTCTGTTTCATTTTATATTATTTAAAGTTTCTTAATTTTATCTGCTAACATTTTTTCTGCTTCACTCATTGATGGAATAAC
>DPKX01000252.1 GCA_003542295.1 Candidatus Atribacter hydrocarboniphilus | reverse complement strand
AATATTTCTTGAAATCAATTTTCTTCAGGTAGATTTTATACTTTATGAGTATAGAATTATTTCATAAGATCCATTCATATTATTCATCGTCAAAATTAGCTCTTTACCATTTTCATTTTATCTTTTAATATATTCATCGTTGGTGAAACAATCTTATTATTCTTTTTAAAATGTTCCACGTGGAACATTTTATTTTTATCTATTTAACTTGTGGATAACTTTCTAATATCTTTCTCATATTTTTTCCATTTTGTTTTTAAAACTTCATTATATTATCAATATATCAATATTTTGTCGATATATAAGGCTTTTTTCGGTTTTCTATAAATTTTTTTCTTTCAAATTTAAAAATATAAGTTTTGCATCAAAAAAAGGGATTGTTGATAACTTGTGGATAATCGCGTTCATTTTCTCCTCGAAAAAGGACTTAAAGAACTGAATATTACAATTAATTCATCTCAGAAAGATCAAATAATATTTTTTTTAAATATGATAGAAAGAAATAATCGTCTTTTTAATTTAACCGGTTTTAAAACGCATGAAGCTATATTAGTTGACCTTATTTTTGATAGTCTCTCTTTTTTAAAAACCAATTTTCCTTTTAATGCAATAAATACGGCTCTTGATGTTGGTACCGGAGCTGGTATTCCTGGTATGCCACTTAATATTTTATTTCCCAACATCCGCTTTTATTATCTTGATTCAAATCATAAAAAAATTGATTTTTTAAAAATTGTTTCAAATCAACTCAATCTCAACCAATCCTTTTTTTTATGCGATAGAGCTGAATCTTTAGGTCACAGCTCTTTATACCGAGAAAAATTTGATTTCGCTATGACTCGTGCACTGAGTACTTTAGCAACCAGTTTAGAATTAGTTACTCCCTTTATTAAAGTGAAGGGTAGGGCGGTCTTTTTTAAAGGAAGTTCTTATCAAAATGAAATATCTCTTGCTTCCAACTCTCTTTCCCTACTGAATTGTCAGTTAGATTCGATTATACCTATTCCAATTCCCTTATCAAACCGAACCAATCATTTTTTATTTATCTCGAAATCAGCCTCAACACCAGCAATTTATCCAAGACGAATTGGCATTCCTCAAAAAAAACCTTTATAAAATCGACGAGTTGTCATTATTTAATTTTCTCTTGAGAAAATTAAATAATAAGATTACATTTTTGCTTTATCGAATTAAAAATTACTGAATCAGTTTCTTATTTCTTTGCTGATTTTCGGAGAAATGATGGTGGTTAAACTCTCGAATATCTTTTATTTACCAACACAAAAATTATTGAATATACTATCAACAACTTTTTTATCAATGTCTTCACCGTTTATTCTCTTTAAACATCGAAGAGCTTCGTCTATATCAATACTAACAACATCAATTGGGAATCCTTCCTCTAATGATTTTTGTGCTTGTTCTAAAAATGTAGAAGCCTTAAAGAGTTCGTTTTGTTGCCTAAGGTTAAATGCTAAATAGTCTTCGTCATAGTTATCTTTAATTAACTGAACCTTCTCGATAATTTGGTCCAATAATCTATCAATACCTTTTCCTGAAAGTGCTGAAATTTTAATTATTTTCTCTTGCGGATAAAGCTCATTGACATCCTTTTTTTCTATCTTTGAAGTTAGGTCACTCTTATTTAATACTATTATATGGGGCTTTTTTCTAACCAAATCAACTAATGTATAATCTTCTCTATTTATTTCTTGGCTTTGATCAAATAGTACAATGACTAAATGTGCTTCTTCTAAATATTTTTTGGTTTTATCAATTCCAATTTTCTCAATATAGCTCTGACTTTCTCTTATGCCAGCTGTATCAACAAAGCGAAAGGGAAAACCTTCTATGAGAAATAATTCTTCAATAGCATCACGGGTTGTTCCAGGAATCGGTGTGACGATCGATCTTTCCTTTCCAATAATCGCATTTAACAAACTCGATTTTCCAACATTTGGTTTTCCACAAATTACAACTAAAAGACCATTTTGCAAATTTTGAAATTTTTTACTTCTGTCATATTGTTGTCTTATGTTTTGCCTTATGGTATTTATCTCTTTGGCGAAGGTAATTTGCAAATCTGTGGCCCCGATTCGATCAGAAAAGTCACACTCCACTTGAATTTTTGCTTGAATTAAAGCTAAACCTTTCTGCCATTCGGTAATTTTTTCTCCAAACATCCCTCGTAGATTTTGATATAAGCTATATAGGGCTTTTTCTGATTGAACTTTAACTATTTCAGCTACTGATTCCGCTTGGTTAAGAGATATTCTTCCATTTAAAAAAGCCCTTTTAGTGAATTCTCCGGGTTCTGCTAATCGTGCACCTTTAATAATACAAATTTGAATTATTTTTTGTATTATTAAAGGGCTACTATGAACTTGAATTTCTACAACGTTTTCTCTAGTATAAGAAAAAGGCTCTCGCATGAGGACAACTAAACCCTCATCAAGAGCCTTATTGTTATTATCAATAACATCACAGAGTGCTAATTTAAAACTAGGAAGCTTTTTTATTTCCTTTCCTGATCTTAAACGACATACTTTTGATGCTATTTCAATTGAATCATTTCCACTGAGCTTTACAATACCAACGGCACCCACTCCCAGTGGAGTAGAGGCTGCAACGATAGTTTCACTAACTTTTTGGATTTTTTCTTGTCGTTGGATGTTTTCTTGGGTTTGATTCTTTTCGTTTTTCATTTTTTAAGTCGACTACAACTCTTCTTTCTGGTTCTTCACCAATGCTATAGGTTATAATTCTCGGGTGATCTTTCAGTGTAGTGTGAATAATTCTTCTTTCTCTTGCATTCATTGGTTCAAATTTGAACCGGCGCCGACCTTGTATCACTTTTGTAGCCATTTTACATGCTAATTTAGTGAGAGTTTCTTCCCGACGCTTTTTATAACCTGATACATCAACGTCTAAACCTATATGCGCATATCCATTTTTAACCAGAAGAATCTTTAAAAATGATTCTAAGGCTTCTAAGGTTTCTCCGTGTTTTCCAATAAGTAACCCAGCGTCTACACCATCAATGTCAAGGAATACTTTTCTCCCATTTTCTCGAACATGGTATTCAATATTAATGTTCATTTTTTTGATAAGATTTTCAAAAAATTCTCGGATTTCTTCTCGTGCTTTTTCCAAGTCTTGATAATTCTCATCATCCGAAATTTCTGACTTTAGGTCAGAATTCTTACTCTCCAATTCTTTTCCTTGTTCTTTTTTAATTTCTACAATTGGTTCTGATTTTTCAGTTTGATTATCGCTACTTTCAACCCATACTCGAACTCTTACCGTCCGAGGTACCAGTAATCCGAGAAATCCCCGGCTTTCAGACAGTACTTCATAAGAAAGGTTTTCTTTTGGTACATCAAAATATCGCGAAGCTCTTTCGAGTATTTCTTCAACAGTCTTCCCAGAAACTTCAACGCTTCTTCGCATGTTTCTTTCCTCCTTTTTTCTTGGTCTTTGGAGAAGAAACTCGTGAAGTAGCCTTCTTTTCCTCTTCTTCTACAACAGCAATGGCTTCTTTTGGGTTGGCTTCAATTATAAGATCTGATGCTGCTGAGACTGTTGGTTTTTGGGTTTTTATATTTACTATATATTGCTGGAAAATATAGAATAAATTTGAAACAAACCAATAAAGGAGCACTCCTGAAGGAAGGCTCCAGCTAATAAATACCAAAAAAATTGGCATAACGATCATCATGATCATATTTTGTTGCGAACCTTCGGTTCCAGCAGATGGCATAGTCATTCTCTGCTGCAAAAAGGTCGTAAATCCCATTGATAAAGGCAAAATAAAATAGGGATCAGCAGCCGAAAGGCTGGGCAACCAGAGAAATCCTGCTTGACCATAATCATAATTCACTAAGACTCTATAAAGAACAAACAGAAATGGGAGCTGAATCAATAAAGGAAGGCATCCTCCCAAGGGGCTGACTCCTTTTTCTTTATAAAGGCTCATTATTTCTTGATTGAGTTTTTGAGGATCACTCTTATGTTTTTCCTGCAGTTTCTTTATTTCTGGTTGTAACTCCTGCATGGCTTTTGTTGACAAGTTTTGTTTATGAATCACTGGATAAAGAGCTATACGAATAACAGCAGTTAAAAGAATTATTGAAACTCCATAATTATGGGTCCATCCATAAAACAACCGAAGGATCCATTCCATAGCAGCTGCTAATCCATTCCAAATTTGAGTCCACATAGTTTTATCACCTATTTTTATCGAACTGGGTCATAACCACCACGGGAATAAGGATGACACCGCAATATTCTCCATAGCGCCATTATCCCGCCTTTTAAAATTCCATATTTCCGAATAGCGTCACGTGCGTACTGAGAACAGGTTGGCTCAAAGCGGCAACTTGAAGGTAATGATGGAGATATATAAATTTGGTAAAAATTGAGAATCCTATCAATAGCATTTACTAAAAAATCCCTAATTTTCACTACCAAAAACAGCTCCATTCGCTACGCCTGACTTCTCGAGCAACTCTCTCATCCATCGAATAATTTCACGGAAATCAGCACTTATGAGTCTTTCATCACTCATAAAAATTAAATCATAATTTGAGTCACATAGAAAAGGGTAAAAATATACCCTAAAACCTTCCTTGAGCCTTCTCCGAATTCGATTTCTATAAATCGCTTTCTTACTTCTCCCAATAAAACATATCCTCATATTTGCAACTTTTTTTTCGAGGTACCATAAGCGTATAGGACCACTGTCAACTTTTTTCCCGCTTTTAAAAATTAGCTTGAAGTCTTTTGAGGATGAAATGGTTTCCATTAAATTACTTTTAAACACACAAACGTTTTCTACCTTTTGCTCTCCTTCTTTTTATAACATCTCTTCCCCCTTGGGTACTCATTCTCTTTAAGAAACCATGAGTACGTTTTTTCCTTAGATTATGAGGCTGGTAAGTTCTTTTCATTTTTGAGTTTTCTCCTTTCTTTGCTTCGATTTAAAAATTTATCAAGTTTGCGGTTTACATTATATCTAGTCTATCCAAGAAGGTCAACTAAAGAAAAATTCTGTATTATTCAGTAATATATTGATAGTCCTTCATGCTGCTATGCAGCACCAGATGAGGATGAAAACCCAAGATTCGATATGCCAAGGCATGTCGCTACATTAGATGAAGATCGGGTGAAATACATTGTGCCCTCCATTTTTTAATTCTTTTGTAGGGGCTTGATTTATCATGCCCGTGGATTTTCAGGATAGAATATGGTTATCTATTAAAGTGACCTAGTTTAAAAGAAGGTATTCTACCTTAATAAAATCCGAGAAAAGATAAAATGTGATATTCGCTTCTTGCTTGGATAATGAAAAAGTTTACGGGTCTTGATGTTGATGAATGACTCTTTATAAAAGGTGGCCTTAAAGATGAGTAAAGATAATGCTTTAGTTATAGGTATCGACTGTGGTACTCAAGGTATACGATGTTTAGTTTCAGACCTTGAGGGAAATATTATTGCTGATGGTCAAGAAAAAATTCTTTCTTCAAATAAGTTCGGTGATCGGTTTGAACAAGATCCCAATGAATGGTGGTCAAAAACCCAAATTTGTATTCAAAAAACCCTTTTCGATTTAGAAAAAAATGGATACTCTCCATCTGATATACACTGTTTGTCTATTGATTCAACCTCTGGAACCATCATACCCATTGGTGAAAATAATCATCCTCTTTGTCCCGCTATTATGTATAATGACAGCCGGGCAAAAGAGGAATCAGTCTATATAAATCGTATTGCTAAGGATTTTACTGAAAAAGTCGGGTATCAATTTGATCCATCTTTCGCTCTGTGCAAGGTGTTTTGGCTTAAAAGTCATCTTCCTGAAATATATGATAAAACAAAAGTATTTTTACACGCTTGTGATTATTTACAATTGAAACTAACCGACATTATTTTATCCGATATTTCCAATTCACTTAAAATGGGTTTTGATCTTTTGGAAATGAAATGGCCAAGCTTTATTCAGGATCAATTGGGAATCGATACCCAAAAACTTCCTTCAGTAATAAAAACCGGAGAAGAATCTGGAGTTATTTCAAAATCAATTGCCAAAAAATTCCATCTTTCAACTTCTTTAAAAGTTATAGCAGGTGCAACTGATGGAACAGCCTCTTTTTTTGCATCAGGAGCAAGGCTACCTGGCGATATTTCAAGTACAATTGGTACAACTTTAGTAATTCGCGGCATCTCAGAGAATTTGATCAAAGATATCAAGGGAAGAATTTATTGTCATCGTCATCCAGCTGGCTACTGGTTACCCGGTGGCGCCAGCAATACTGGTGGTGAGTGCTTACAAAAATTTTTTCCCAATGAAAATTTAAAAGAGTGGGACAACCAGGTATTAAAAATGCCTCTTCCCACCTCATTAATTTTGTATCCTTTGACAAGAAAAGGGGAGCGTCTTCCTTTTGCATCACCTGAAGCTGAGTTTTTCCAAAACCGCAAAGAAGCCAGTCGGCTCGAGTTTTATGCTGCTTGTCTTGAAGGAGTAGGGTATATTGAAAAATTTAGTTATCAGGTATTAGAAAAGTTAGGGTCTTCATCGATCCAAAGAATTTATTCTTCAGGAAGCGGTTCAAACAGCCCTATTTGGTGTCAAATTCGGTCCAACATCTTATCAAAACCAATATTTCTACCGAAAACAACTGAATCCGCGATGGGTGCGTGCATTATAGCTGCCTCTCATTTATTTGGAGGTTTATCTCTTGCTTGTGAAAAAATGGTGAAAATAAATAAGATTTATGAGCCCCAAAAATCAATATCTGTTCAATATCAAGAAAAATACCATCAATTTCTTGATGAATGCCAAAAAAGAGGATATGTCTATTAATATTATGGCCGGGCGCTTATTTAATTAAAAACCTGCTCGCCATTAATAAAGGTAGCATTGCAGTTAAATTCGTCATCAAAAATTGCAATATCGGCATTTTTATTGATTTCAAGGCTTCCTATTTGGTGATCCATTCCAATAAGTTGAGCCGGAATAAAGCTCCCAATTTTAGCTAATCGTGGATGAGAAATTTGAAAATGTGCTCGTAAATTGGCAAGGCAATGGTTGAGGGGAGAGGTGCTGCCGGCTAAACTCATGGTTGATTTCATTCGAGCTATTCCATTCTCAACTATCATCAATTCCCCACCAAATTCATATTCACCATCCTTAAAGCCAGTTGGCCTAACCGCATCGCTTACCGCAATAAAGTGATCTTCATCTTTACACTTGAAAGCGATTTTAATGATATCCGGATGAACGTGAATCATATCAGCAATGAGTTCAACAGTTATATCATCAAAACCAAGGGCAAAAGAAAGTAAATTAGGCTTTCGGTGATTCAGTGGATCCATACCGTTAAATAAATGAGTTACTAAGCGTGCTCCTTTCCGGTAAGCCAAATTACAGGTTTCCTGATCGGCTTGACTGTGCCCCAAAGATACACAAACACCTTGTTTGCTTAAAAATTCTATGAGTTCTAAGCTTCCTGGTAGCTCCGGAGCCAAGGTAACTCTTTTAATCAAACCAGGATCGATATTTAAAAATTCTTCCATCTCTAAAGGATCTGGCATTCTTAGGTTTTTTAGATTATGCGCACCTCTCCGTCCTTCAGACAAATAAGGTCCCTCTAAATGAATTCCTAAAATTTGAGCAGAAGTGATATGATCTTTTTTATTTTTTGATATGGTTTCTATGGCTTTTTTGAGTCGAGAATAACCTTCAGAGACTGTTGTAGCTAAAAAACCTGTCACGCCACAGGTTGCAAAATATTTGGCAATTTCTTCTAAGCCATTGGAATCGCCATCGGTAACATCTTGGCCTAAGGCACCATGGAGATGAAGGTCAATCAAACCAGGATAAATATATTTATCTGAAAAATCATATTTGATATCAACTTCTGGTTCTGGTTCATTTGACTTATTAATTCCCACAATTCTTTTCTCTTCAACTAAGAGGGTTGAATTTTCAATTACCAGTTGAGGGGTAACAATATTCCCAAAAATACCCATTCGACTCATTTTCAAATCATCCTTTTTTCTTTGTTAAAAATTCAATTTCAAAGTTTTTAATAGAAAATATTGTCAAAATTGAAAAAACCTTATTTTAAAGTCTGGTTTGGATATCAAAACTTTCTTATATAATATGATATATTAATGCTAATTATCACTAAATATTTTCTAATTTTCATTTTTTGGATCTTAGTTAGCAATAGTTCAGCTTAGTCCTCGTTTATAGGGTTTTTATCTTCTTTCTTTACTGAATTTTCGCCAAATTTTATCAAGGTATTTCCAACTAAATAAAGGAAAAACAGCCATAAAGGTATTTTGTATTCGTAATCATTTAAATTATTCCTATATAATTATACCTATTGCTCTTATTGGTATATTAATTTTAGGAGCAACTCATAGTATACAACCGGATACACCATTAAAAAATATAATGGCTCTATATAATAATGTGCAATCTAATGCAATCCATTTCTTTCTTAATTATAATCAAATATGATAACCAGGGAGGAAGATAAGTTTTGGCGTACTCAATTGGAATAGATTTAGGAGGAACCAAAATAGCTGGAGTATTAGTAAATGAACAACTGGATATTCTCGCTTATGAAAAAATACCAGTAGAACCAGAGAGACGGGTAGAAAAAGTCTTAAACGATATTGTTTCTTTAACACAATTACTTCAGAAAAAATTGAAAAACCAGAATGAGTTAGTTGGAATGGGAATTGCTTGTCCAGGATTGGTTGATATAGTCCATGGCATTATGGTTTATTCAGAAAATCTTAACTGGCGAAACGTTCCGGTAGTTCAGATCCTTTCTGAGAAACTCAATCTCCCGTTTTACTTAGAACATGATGTCCGGAGCGGTGCCATCGCCGAGGTATTTTTCGGTGCTGGGAAAGAATTCCAGAATTTGGTCTATGTGAGTGTTGGTACTGGAATTTCGGGAACATTAATCTGGGAAAGGCAATTCATTCGAGGAGCAAGAGGCATTTCAGCTGAATTAGGCCACATTATTGTTGAACCTGGTGGGCCCCTTTGTCGATGCGGCAACGCCGGGTGCCTCGAGGCTCTCTCTTCGGGAAGTGCCATGGAAAGAGAAGCTTACCATTTGACTAAAAAACCGGTGAGCGGTGCTACCATTATACAAAAAGCTCAGGAAAATATTTCCCCTTTTACCAATATCGTACATCAAGCTGCTTATTATTTTGGAATTGGTCTGGCAAATATTGCTCAAATCTTTGACCCAGAAGCCATCATTTTAGGAGGTGGAGTTTCTGAGTCTGGTGATTTCTGGCTCAAGCTCGTTGAATCTTATTATGTTAAACATCAATTTTGGTCGTTTTCTCTTCCTGATTTGAAACTTGGGGCTTTCAAGGGAAAAGCGAGTGTTATGGGAGCAGCTGGGCTCCCATTTCTGAAAAAGGAGGGTTTACTTTGACCAAAAAAGAAAGAGTCAATTACGCTATCCATCACCGAAGAAGTGATCGTCTTCCTCACCAAATCGATTTTACCTGGAGAATGAAAAAAGAATTTCTAAGCCATTTTCAAATTCAGGAGAAAGAGCTTCCAGAGCTTTTAGGAAACCATTTCCTCTATATCGATACCCATAAAAAAGTAAAATTAGACGAAGAAAAGGGGACTGATTATGATGTTTTTGGGGTTGGGTGGGACCTTATAAAATCAGAAGGATATCTTCCTTGTTTTCATCCGTTAACTGATTGGAAAAACTTTCATTCCTTTCAATTCCCCGATCCCCAGAATCCAATTCTATATCAGGATTTCTTTCCCCTTCAGGATGGGCAGAAAAAAGAATACTTTATTCTCTCAACTCAGGGTTGGGTCCTTATGGAAAGAGCCTGGCTATTGAGAGGTTTTGAGAATTTCATGATTGACCTAATTGATAATCGAACCGAATTAGAAAGGCTCTTGGATCTCATCACTGATTACCAAATTGAGGTTCTTCGTCATCTGATG
>DPKX01000149.1 GCA_003542295.1 Candidatus Atribacter hydrocarboniphilus | reverse complement strand
CCCCCTGATGAGATACCCTGGTGATGAATCACCAGGGTATCTCATCAGGGGGTAAATCATGAGATTTTTCAGAGATTATTTGATCCCAAGGATAATCCAATATATTGTAGTCATTTTTTGTGGAATCACTGCAGTGTTTTTTATACCCCGTTTAACCGGTCAAGATCCGGTTTTAGAAATGATCGCCCAAATTCAATCTCAAGGGTCCTCCTTAGACCCAACAGCAGTAGATAGCCTTATGGGAACTCTCAAGGAACTCTATGGTTTAGAAGGTACTCTCTTCCAGCAATATGTAACTACCTGGAAAAGAGTTTTTTCCTTAGATTTCGGTCCTTCCTTTTTCCAATTCCCTACTCCAGTTTCTGAACTCCTCAAAACCTATCTTCCTTGGACTATTGGACTTTTCGCTACTTCAACCCTCATATCATGGATATTGGGAAACATATTAGGGGGTATTGCCGGATATTTTTCTCATAAAAACTGGTCTAAAATTATAGATGCTCTCATCATGATTATCAGACCAGTTCCTCATTACATATTTGGTATTATTGTACTCATTCTTTTCGGCTACGTTTGGCAGCTTTTTCCGGTTGGTGGAATGATGTTAGGAAGGAGAACTGTCCTGAACTGGAGATTCATTATGACCATACTGCGCTATTCTTTTCTTCCTGCGATGACTCTGGTCATTCTTGGCAGTGCTGTCTGGTTTCAACAAATGAAACTCCTGGTTCAAAATGTAAAAAGAGAAGATTATGTTCAATATGCTCAATCCGGAGGGGTAAAAGAAAGATTTATCATTTATCGTTATGTATTACGAAACGCCATGTTACCGCAAATTACCCAGTTGGCCTTAGCTTTGGGGCAAGTATTTAGCGGAGTTTTGATCGTTGAAATGGTGTTTTCCTATCCAGGAATCGGTTTGCTCCTTTACCGGGGAGTAACCCGTGGCGATTATAATCTGGTTATGGGGATTACCGTTCTTTCTATTCTCACTATCACTACAGCGGTTCTAATTTTAGATCTCTTCTATCCATTGTTCGATCCAAGAATCCGACATAAATAGGTGGTAAAATATGGGAGTTTTAAAAGACCTTTTCAAGGATTATCGATTTTCCGTAGGTTTTATCCTTATCTGTTTTTTATCCTTTTTAGCCATAGCTTCATTTTTTTCACCCTATGACCCTATAGAGTGGTTGCAGGTTCCACGTGACAAAGCTCCGTCTTGGTCCCATCTACTGGGAACCAATTCTAAAGGCCAGGATGTTTTTTGGGAGGCAACTTTTGCCATACGAAATTCGCTTATAATTGCCCTTATTGCTGGACTCATTTCAAGAGTCATAGCAGTCCTGGTCGGATTCATAGCCGGATACAAAGGGGGCATTTACGACCGAGTGCTGATGGGAATCACCGATGGACTGTTAGTTATCCCTCTGTTTCTAATTTTGGTTTTGGTAGCTATGTTATTGCGCGAAGCTTTAACTTTAGTGAGTACCGGTCTCCTATTAGCTTTTTTCGGGTGGGCATGGGACGCGAGAACCATCCGGTCTCAAGTTTTAAGCCTTCGTGAACGAGAATTTACCCTAACTTCAGTTCTTTCTGGAAATGGCACTCTTTCATTAGTAAGCAAAGAATATCTCCCTTTAACCATTCCTCTAATTTTCTCAACCCTTATTAACAATATAGCCTGGGCTATTGGGATGGAAATTGTTTTAGCGATCCTCGGTTTGGTCAGCTTGGATATTCCAACCTTAGGTACGACATTACAGTGGGCAATTAACTATCAAGCCATGCTTCTCGGACACTGGTGGTGGATACTAACCCCGGTTATTTTAACTATCCTCCTTTTAGTCGCTCTCTACTGGTTTTCAATCAGCGTGAGTGAATATTTAGACCCCAGGATGAGGATTCAAAGAATAGGAGCAAAATAAATGAAGGGAATCATTGAAGTTGAACAACTCCAGACTTTTTATGTTTTAGAATACCTGGGAAAAAAGAAAACTGTTAAAGCGGTTAATGACGTGACCCTAAGTATACCCGAAAATGAAATTTATGGTATTGCCGGAGAAAGCGGCTGCGGGAAAACCACACTTCTCAAAACTTTGTTTGCTTCTATTGAACCTCCTCTCCAGCTGTTTGAAGGAAAGGTAAGTTACTTGATTAAAAACAATTTTGTCAATGCGCTCACTCTTAACGGGAAAGAAAAAAGAGAGTTGCGTTGGACTTATATCTCTTATATCCCCCAAGGATCGATGAGTGTTTTTAATCCGGTTAAAAAGCTAAAGGTAACCTATATGGATTTTCTGGAAAGTCACGTTCGAGGAAAAGCCGGTCGCGAGCTTCTTTCTTTAGCTCGCCATCATCTCGAACAATTAGGGCTTTCTCCTCAAATTTTAGATGCATTTCCCCATCAATTATCAGGTGGAATGCGACAAAGAATCGCTATTGCCCTTTCCACCTTACTGAAACCTCAGGTAATTCTAGCTGATGAACCAACTACAGCTCTTGATGTCGTAGCCCAAAGAGCAGTTCTTCAACTTTTGCGAGATATCCAGCAAGAACTCAAAAATACTTTTGTATTAGTTACTCACGACATGGGTATTCATGCCAATATCACTACGAGTATGGCAATTATGTATGCCGGTAAAATTGTTGAGGTGGGTCCGACTCAAGAAATTTTTTCTAATCCCCTCCATCCCTATACTCAATTTCTCATAAACTCACTTCCTCGGATAGGAGATAAATCAAGCAAAAAGAGTGTGCCTGGTGCTCCTCCTTCTCTCCTCAATCCACCATCGGGGTGCCCCTTTCATCCAAGATGCCCTGAAGTTTCTGATATTTGTCAAGATAAAATGCCCGCTCTTAATAACAGCACCCATAAACATAAAGTTGCTTGTTGGTTAAGGAGGGAACCAAGTGTCTGAAATTCTTAAAGCACGAAGTCTAACCAAAATTTATTCCTTAGGAGGATTGTTCTCTCGAACGAAAATTACCGCGGTTGATCGGATTTCTTTTTCCATTCAACCAGCTGAAATCTTCACTCTGGCTGGAGAAAGTGGCTGCGGGAAAACGACAACTGCTCGAATGATTCTCGGATTTGAATATCCGACCGCTGGTGAGCTGCTCTATGAAGATCAAAATCTGACTGAAGTAAGAGATAAAAAAGCCTGGTTTAAAAAGGTTCAAGCTGTCTTCCAAAATCCTTTCGAAACTTTCAATCCCCTGCGCAAAGTTGAAGATTATTTCTTTGAAACCATCCATAACTTCCATTTAGGTAAGAATGAGAGAGAGGCTGAGGAGTTAATTGAGGAAAAGCTCCAAGCAGTTGGCCTATCTTTTTGCGATATTTCCGGAAAATATCCCGGTGAACTTTCTGGGGGACAACTGCAACGAGCGTCTATTGCTCGATCTCTTTTAACCAATCCCTCGCTTCTCATCGCTGATGAGCCGGTATCGATGGTTGATGCTTCTTTGCGAATGTCGGTCGTAAATCTTTTTCGAAAATTGTGCGACTCCTTTCAAGTAAGCGTTATCTACATCACTCACGACCTGGCTACTGCTTACTATATCAGCGACCGGATTGCCATTATGTTTCGAGGGCATATCGTTGAAACCGGACCGGTTGATCAAGTGCTGGAAAATCCGAAACATCCTTACACCAAGCTCCTTATTGAATCCATTCCTCAACCGGATCCACAAATACAAGAAAAAGCTCCCATTAAGTTTTTGGAAGAAAGAGAAGAATACCTGCGTAAAGGGTGTAAATTCTCCGGTCGTTGTCCGGAAGTTATGGAAATCTGCAAGCAAAAAGTACCGGACGATACCTCTTTAGATGGTACTGTGGTGAAATGTCATCTTTACCAAAAATAGTTTGCTTGGTATTACCCTTAAAAATATAAATTTGGAGTGATTATCTTATGAAAAAAGGAATTCACATGATTGAAAATCTTCTATCACAAATGACTTTAGAAGAAAAGATTGCCCAGTTAGGTGCGGTTCATGCTTATCAATTGGTGGAAAACGGTTCATTTTCAACCAAGAAAGCCAAAGAAATCCTCCGTCATGGAATTGGCCAGATTACCCGTCTGGTTGGGGATCCAGATTCCGAACCCAAACAAGCAGTAGAAATAGGAAACGCCATCCAAAGTTATCTTAAAGAAAAGACCCGCTTTAAAATACCAGCTATAATCCACGAAGAATGTTTAAGTGGATTAATGGCCAGAGGAACAACCGTTTTTCCCCAGGCTATTGGATTAGCCAGTACTTTTTGCCCAGAACTAATTGAAAAAATGACCAGAGTCATCCGAAAACAAATTCGAGGGATGGGTGGTCATCAAGGCTTAGCCCCAGTTTTAGATATTCCTCGTGATCCACGTTGGGGAAGAACTGAAGAGACCTTTGGTGAGGACCCTTATTTAGTTTCCCGCTTGGGTGTCGCCTATATTCAAGGGCTTCAAGGAAATGACTTAAAAACAGGAGTGATCGCAACCGCTAAACATTTCACTGCTTATGGTATCTCTGAGGGAGGAAGAAATATGGGTCCTGCCCGAGTTGGAAAAAGAGAATTGAGGGAAGTATTTCTCTTCCCCTTTGAAGTAGTCGTCAAAGAAGCTCGAGTCGGATCGGTCATGAATGCTTATCATGATATTGACGGAATTCCTTGCACAGCCTCCAGATTCTTGCTCACTAAAGTCCTTCGTGAGGAATGGGGTTTTTCAGGAATCGTTGTATCTGACTACGAAGCTATTCATATGCTCGAAACCTTGCACCATGTAGCTCAAAACCCCAAAGAAGCTGCTCAAAAAGCTTTGGAAGCCGGTATTGATATCGAACTCCCTGCTAAAAATTGCTATGCTGATCCTCTCCTTGAAGCAGTTCGAGAAGGGTTGATTAGCGAAGAAGTTCTCAATGAGGCGGTTCGTCGCGTTCTTACCATCAAAATGCATTTGGGACTTTTTGAAGAAGAGATTTTCGTTAACCCGGAAAAGGTGCCATCTCTCTTAGATCCTGAAGAAAATCGTCGATTGTCT
>DPKX01000028.1 GCA_003542295.1 Candidatus Atribacter hydrocarboniphilus | reverse complement strand
CAACGATTTTGGAGAAGAACCAAAAATAATTAAAAGATGAGATCTTCACGGCTTCTGAATACGAAACCTCAGGATGGCACTTTCGGTTTCAGATGAAATCCACACGCAGGAAAAACTCTCACACTGGATAAAACCATTTTTCATTCATTACCCGTTATTGTATTGGTTAATTTGAAATAATTGAGCTTCGGTTTGGTGTGGGACGCTTGGAAGAGCTCATATGATTTATGAGATATTCTTCGACAAATTTTGGTTTCTTTTCCTGAAATAGCTGTAAAGCTTTCTGGGAAAGCTCGACGTTAGCGTAGTCTTCTCGTAATCGGATATTTCCGATCTCTTGACGGCTTGTTCCTAAGATTCGACAAAGGGTTCCAAGCAGTTTACCTACCTCCCAACCATTGGTCGTACCGGTTGAAAGTCGAATTGTTCCTCCCTTGGCAAAAGCCGAATGACATTTCTTTTCCTGGTTTTTTCTCTGGTGATTTTTTCTTTCTTGAAGGAAACGAGATTTTCTTTCTCGCTCGATTTGTTTATCTTCATCAAGGAACAATTTTAAAGAATAGCCCAAATTATTTCTCTTGCTATTCCACTGTAAAAGCTTTGCTACCAAATCAACCGGATCCTCTTCGGCTACCAGTTTCTCTGCCCATTTTTGAATTTGGGGTTCAACTGTGACATTCCTATCGGTGAGTTTTTGTTCGATTCGTTGCTGGTTCTTCAACTGGATATCTCCCTGATCGGGAAGCGGCTTCCACTCCACTTTAAGTGAACTTCTTGAAAACATATTACGGAAATGGGACGCTTCGCGATTGGAAAGCAAAACGATGCTTAATCCCAAATGACCCGCCCTCCCCGTCCGTCCACTTCGATGGACATAGTTATTCAGGTCTCCCGGGAGTCCTAATTGAATAACATGACTTACCATATCAATATCCAAGCCTCTGGCGGCAACATCGGTTGCTACTAAACAGGTCGTTATTCCCGTTCGAAATGAATTGAGAGAAGAATTTCTTTCTCTTTGGGTCATTTCGCCATGAAGAGCATTAGCTGAAAATCCGGCTTCGGTTAAAAAAGCAGCACATTCAATCGTTTCTTGGCGAGTTGAACAAAAGATCAGTGCTTTTTCTGGTCCTTCCCAAAGTAATACATTAACCAGACTTTCCAAGCGATGATGAAATGGAATGAGATAAACCCGGTGCTTAATATCCTGATGAGCGGTTAGGTCTTGGTCTAATGAAATCCACTTGGGATGAGTCAGATAATTTTTTGAGAGTTCACGAACCTGTTTTGGCATGGTTGCGGAGAATAACCAGATTCGGTCAACATTTTCATGTGATTCAAAAATTGCTTCTAACTCCTCACGAAATCCTAAATCTAACATGTGGTCACCTTCATCAAGAACAATGGTCTGAATTTCTTCAGTACGATAGTTTCCTCTCCGAATGTGATCTAAAACTCTTCCGGGAGTTCCAACTACCAAGGCAGGTCCATTTAATAATTCTCGGCGTTGATTTACGATATCCATTCCACCAACCAAAGTTGCTATCTTTATATCCATCTCGCTCCCTAACCATTTCAGCTCATGAGCTGTCTGAATGGCTAGTTCCCTTGTTGGAGATAGAATTAAAACCGCCGGTTGAGTTGGAATCTTTTCAAATGTATTGAGGAGAGGAATTCCGAAAGCCAAGGTTTTTCCTGATCCGGTTTTAGCCTGGACAATGAGATCTTCATCCATAATATTGGTTTCGTTCATCACTTGAACCTGAACCGGACTTGGATTGTCGAATTTTTTCTTATTTAAGGCACAGAGAATTTCCTGACGAAGCGGAAATTGTTTAAAAGTTATTTTTTCGGTCAAAGTATTGACCTCCTTTTTTTTAAAATCGAAAAGATCGTGATCAAAACCACTCATTGACATTTTTTCCGATGAGATCCGATCCATCGATTTGAGGAGGTACACCCATTGGATATTAAATGCCACCATTCATTCCCAATAAGTAATTATAACTGTGTTTGAAATGACGATCCATTCGCTCTTTTTGAGACTCAAAAAAGGGGACTTGACGGAAGAACTGGAAGTATAAGGCCGGTTACTTCATCAAAACCTTCGTGATTCTCGAGGGAATATTATAACAGATACTAAAACAAATGAATATCTTTTTTATTCCTTTTCAGAATAATTCACTTTAAAAATCTACTTTTTCATTTTGAAGAGAAAGCTTTGGCAGAACAGAAATTCATGCCAATTTCGTGGCACCAGATGAGGATGAAAAACACGATTCGACATGCCATGGCAGGTCACTACAATAATTAAAGAATGGGCACAATNNNTTTTGTAGGGGCTTGATTTATCATGCCCGTGGGTTTTCAGAAGAGATTCATATCAATTCTACTCATTTTGCTTCAAAAGGCTAAGTTTTTCAGCAAATGGAGGATAAAGAATTCCCTTCTCGGTAATGATAGCCCGAATCAGTTGATGTGGTGTCACATCAAAAGCCGGATTCCATGCTCCAACTCCTTGGGGCGCCGTTCGATTTTCTCCAAAATGAAATATTTCTTCAGGCTTTCTCTCTTCAATAGGTATTTCATCTCCAGTGGCAATATGTATATCTACAGTTGAAAGCGGTGCGGCAATATAAAAAGGTATCTTATGATAGGACGCCAGAACTGCTAAGGAATAGGTTCCGATTTTATTGGCTGTATCCCCATTGGCCGCAATGCGATCTGCTCCCACGATGATTTTATGAACCCATCCTTGCGCCATAAGATAACCGGCCATATTATCAGTAATAAGTGTTACTGGAATATTATTTTTCATGAGCTCAAAACTAGTGAGACGGGCTCCTTGCAGGAGTGGTCGGGTTTCATCGGCATATACTTTCAGCTTTTTCCCTTCTTGAAGAGCTGCCCAGTATATCACTCCTAACGCTGTCCCCCAGGCACTACAGGCTAATGCCCCGGCATTACAATGGGTCAATATTGCATCTTGGTCTTCAATGAGAGAAGAACCCTGTTTTGCAATATTTTGATTGGTCTCAATATCTTCATCATGAATTGTAATAGCTTCTTCTACGAGTTTTTTTGTGCAATTACTTGGTGATACACCTTGCTTTTCTGCATTCTTCCAAATCTTTTTCATTCGGTCCAAAGCCCAGAATAAATTAACCGCGGTTGGTCGAGTGGATCGTAAGGTTTGGTCGACACTTTCTAAAAAGGAAAAATATTGATCCCTATGGCCATTCAAAGCCTCCTGAGCCCCCAAAGCAATACTATAGGCTGCTCCTACTCCAATCAAAGGGGCTCCTCTCAAACCAAGAGCTGAAATAGCATCAGCAATAACACGAAAATCATTGGTTTCGATGAGATTTTCTTCTAAAGGGAGCTGCCTTTGATCAAGAAATATAACTTGACCATTCTTCCACTCAATAGTTTTAAACATTTTTCATCTCCATAAGTTATTGATCCTTTTTCATTTATTGCATACCGTTTTATTAACCGGGTACAGTCAATTTTGCCCTTATGTTTTAATGCCTTTTGTAAGGGTTTGATTTATCAAATCCTTAGATGTGTTTCCTGAATATATCCTCATGCTCTTTGTTTTCTCCATAAACCATGAGTAGAAATATTTAAAAAAGAGTGAACAGACTCCTACCCGAAAGCACAATCACACTCACGATAGTAGAAGCAATTCCTAAACCCAATAAAACAAAGGGGAAGGATCTTTTTAATGGCCATCCCATTAAAAAACAAATTAAAGAACCCGTCCATACTCCGGTAATAGGAAGTGGAACTCCGATAAATAAAGTCAAACCGATCTGCTCCCATTTTTCATATTTTTGAAATTTCTTTCGAGTATTGATCACCAATCTATTCCAAAGGGATTGAAACCATTGAAAACGTAAAAATACTGATAAGATAGCATTAAGAAAAAACATCACCAAAAAAAATGGAAGAAGATTGAATAAAATTGAAATAAGAAGAGCTTGCCAGAATGGAATCACCGGATTAGATACCCAATACAGTAAAGACCCTCTAATTTCTGAAATGGGAGAAAAGCTCAAAAGAGCAATCCATAACTGCGAATTCATACTAAGTCTATTCTGCCCACTAATTCTCGAATGAGAAGTTTAAGCTTTGGTTGAGCTTCGTTGGCTGCCTGGATGACCACTTCGTGGGATACCGGTTCTATAACCCCATCAATCGCCATATCGGTTATGCAAGATACTCCAAAAACTTTCATTCCGGCATGGCGAGCTACCAGGACTTCGGGTACTGTTGACATTCCAACCGCATCAGCACCAATCGAGATCAAAAAACGATATTCAGCAGGAGTTTCGAAATTTGGCCCAGCAAGAGCAGCATAGACGCCTTTCATAACATATACCCTTTTCTCAAGGGCGATTTGTTGAGCCAATTGAATGAGTTCAGGGTCATAGGTATTTGACATATCCAAAAATCGTGGTCCCAACTCCGGATCATTTTCGCCACGAAGTGGATTGTCACCCAAAAGGTTAATATGATCACAAATAATCATTAAATCGCTGCGTTTCATGTTTCGATTCATTCCACCAGCGGCATTGCTGACAATTAATGTCTGAATTCCCAGTGCTTTCATAACCCGAACCGGGAAAGTAATTTGTTTCATCGAATATCCTTCATAATAGTGAAATCTTCCCTGCATGGCAACGATCTTTTTTCCTGCCAATTCACCGATAATAAAATTCCCATGATGGCTTTCAACTGTGGAAACTGGAAACCAGGGAATTTCATCATAGGGTATAACTCGATCAATTTCAATGTCATCAGCAAGAGCTCCTAAACCAGTACCTAAGATAATGCCTATTCCAGGTGAAAAATCAATTCTTTCTTGAATGAAACGAGCACTTTCTTCAATTTTTAAACGTAAATTCTCCATAAAAACACCCCTTCAAAATTATAATTGTCCGAATTGGTAAAAAGCAAACTCTATAGTAATCCTTTTTAAAAAAACAATTTATTTATTATTTTCTTGGAAATGAACGGGCATATGCTTCTCGAAGAATTTTTTTACTAATATGGGTATAGATTTGAGTCGTCACGATGTCAGAATGTCCCAAAAATTCCTGTACAACTCTCAAATCAGCTCCGTTTTCCAACAAATGAGTTGCAAAGGTGTGCCGAAGAGTATGAGGTGTTATGGTTTTTTCAATTTTAGCTTTTCGTGCGTATTTCTTTATCATTACCCAAATGTTTTGTCGGGTTAAAGGTTTACCAGAAGCTCCGACAAAAACCGACCGACTCCGTTTTCCCTTTAATATTTGTTCTCTTGCTTGCTGAAAATATCGATTTAACGCTTCATCGGCTTCCTCACCAAAAGGCACCATCCTCTCTTTAAAACCTTTCCCCCAAAGCCGTAACATAAAATTTTCCAAATCCAAATGTGAAAATTCTAGAGCGGTTAATTCACTCACCCTCAATCCGCTTGCGTACAATAACTCCAAAATTGCTCGGTCCCGGATTCCAATTGGCTTGGTCAAATCCGGAGCATTTAATAAGGATTCGATCTCACTTTCGTCTAAAATATCGGGTATTTTTCTTTGAAAACGAGGAGAATCGATGAGTTTAGCACAATTTTCAGGCATAATTTTCTCACGGATCAAATATTGGAAAAAGGTACGAAGGGCAGAAATTTTCCTAGCAAGAGAAGTAGGAGCTATTTCGCGTTTGGCTTCATATCTTAGGAATTTTTCAACCATATCCTGATCAAGTTGAGAAAAAGATACTATGTCTTTTTTTTCCAAAAAACCAATCAACTGCTCCAAATCCTGCTCATAGGATTGAATAGTATTATCAGAAAGTCTTTTTTCCCAATACAAAAACTGGAGATACGCTTCAAGAATGTTTCTGAGATCGTTGGGTAGCATGCCTTCTCAATATCTCTCGCAGAATAAGAGCAATTATAATTATCAATAAACAGGCGAATTGGGCTGCTGTCATAACTCCCCAAACCGAAAAGGGTTCATCGCGTAAATATTCTATTAAAAAACGAGCGATCCCATACATCCAAAGATAATCAAAAAAAAGCTCTCCACGAAAAACCTTTTTCTTCTCCAGTTTGAGTAAAAAATAGAGGATTAGGAGAGAATATCCAGCTGAATAGAGTTGAGTTGGATACCTCCACCCTTCCAAAGCAGGGAAATGAACTCCAAGGGGAAAGCTAGTGTAGGAACAAACCCGACCATAACAACAACCATTAAGAAAACAACCAATCCGCGCAATGGAATAACCCAGAGCGATAGCCGGAGTACAAACATCAAATAAAGCCGGTAAAGAATATTTTTTATGCATAATATATGGGATTGCTAAAAATATTGCCCCAAAAATACCACCGTAGAAGGTCAGACCACCTTCACGGATTAAAAAGATATGAATGAGGTTATCGCGATAAATATCCCAGTTGAGTAAAACAAAAACTAAACGGGATCCAATGATAGCTCCAAAAATACAGAGTACGCTGACTTCAACAACTGAATCGGGAGAAACTCCATAACCAGGAGCTCGTCGTGAGGCATAATAAATGCCCACTAAAAAAGCCACCCCCAAAAAAAAGCCATAAGCATAAACTGGAAATTGACCAATTCGAAATAATACACTATGCATTACATCACCACCTTATTCTGGGTACTGACCACTTCTATCCAAAGGGCCCCGGGATTAATTTTCAACTCTCTTCCGTCAGCATAAAAAAAGTTGGTTTTTTCTCCCAGAGAATTCTTTTCCCAACTTATTGCAGCCGCTTTCCCATCTAATAAAATCCATCCAGTTCCTCTCCCAACAAAAGTAATTTCTATTCGACCTTCCTCATCTTTCACTTTCTGTTCAGTAATTTGAATGATAATATTGGAAGTTGTAATTTGCTGACCGTTCAGAGAGTCGACGTGGGGATTCCCATTGATAAACCTTCGATACACCTTTTGAGAAGCATCCCAAGTATATTTCACTCGATAATCTTCAGCATACATGATTTCTATTTGGGGAGCATCCTCGGTTCCTAAGGCTTCTTGGGGTGTTCGAATTTGGAATCCCCCTCCTCCTTTTACCGGTTTATTGTAACCTAACCGCTGGGCTTGATTTCTGAGGTTAGCAATCGAGGTATAGAGATTGTGAGGGGCTTTTCGATCTTTACTTCTCCAAAAAGCTTGAAAGAATTTAAACTCATCGATAGTATCAATGTTCATTTCCTTCATATAGACATACGCTTCAACACTCCCGCCGGCATGTGCAAATATGGCATTATGTTCAGCTGCTTTCATCACAAAATAGGGACGAGCACTTCTAACCGGACCTACATTATCTGCTACGCCTTCGTTATATATTGCCAAGAACCGAGTTATTCCACCTTCAGCCATAATTTCATAGACGATATCTGCTTTACTGAGCCCGGCTTGAGGTCGTGCCGCGGGGGCATTTTCAATTATGACTGAAATCGGCCGCTTAGAAAAGGGAGACTTTTTTTCAACCTGACCAGTTGGCACAGCTAATTCACCGGTAGCCAGTGTTTCACCAACTGTACTTTCTATCCTTTCTACCCCTTCTTCTGCTAAACGAGCTAAACGGGTTGATTGGCCAGATCTTTCAAATTGGGCTTTCAGAGTATTTTCAGCTTCAACCCCCTGCCACTTTAAATCCTCTGGCACATCGATATTTTCTCCTGGATTCACCAATTTTGCTCCTGAAGGTGATCCTGATTCGGAAATCATTTCTGAATCAGGGAGGTCAACAGGTGGTTTTGGAATGGTAACCTCTTCTTTTTTTTGCTGAACTTCAGTTGCTATCTCGCTTTGTATCTGAGGCTCATTATTAACATCTTGGTTTTGTATATCCTTTAAAGGATTCAGTTCAGCAATATTGGCTTCTTCAACAGGAGCAACCGTAACGGGCTTACGTGTGGATGGTATTTCTAAAACCTGAATCACCATAGGTTCATCTTGAAGAGGGGGTTCGTATTTCATTGATAACCAATAGATAGATATCGCAGCCAAAATAACCAGATTAATAATAACTGATAAGGTTAGAGAAAAAGTCCAAACCTTTTTTTCATTAATGAAAAATTTATTCATGACTACTCTTCTTTGGTCGGTTGAGTGGCTATGGCTATTTTTTCAGCTCCGGCTTTTTTAAGAATATCCATGACCGAAACAACTTTTCCATGCAAAACCTGCTTATCTGCCTCTACAATGACTGTCGCCTCTGGTTCATTACGCAATGCCACCACAACCGCCGAGGGAAGCTCTTTGGCATCAACCAGAGCACCATTGACATAGAGCATATTGTTTTCAGTTATGGTTACGGTGATAGTCTTGGCTTCCTCAATTTTGGAAAAATCTGCCGAGGGAAGATTCACCTTAGCCCCACTTTCAATACTGATGAACGTGGTGGTTACAACAAAAAATATTATTAATTGGAGCACCACATCGATCATAGGAGTGAGGTTAATTTCAGGCTGGCGCCTCGGTTTCTTTTGTCGAAATCGGAACATTCTCCTCAACTCCTTCTGGGCTCTTGGTTTCCTCGAAGATTACTCCTTCATTTCCATTGTTAATTCTAAGCTCTTCAATAATATCTAAAACTTCTGAGCTGACTTTTTCAATATCGTTCATAATGCTTTCGGCAATCTGGGAAAGGTAGTAGTGACTAATAACCGTAGGAATAGCGACTGATAATCCAGCAGCAGTTGTTATCAATGCTTCAGAGATTCCTCCTGCCATTTCGGTCGGTTTCCCAACTCCAATCGAGGCAATAACATTAAAAGTTCGAATCATTCCAGTAACCGTTCCAAGCAACCCTAATAATGGGGCAACACTCGCAATAGTCGATAGCACTCCTAAGCGCTTTTCAAAATAAGGAAACTCCTGCATGGCTATAGCTTCCATTGCTTCTTTTGCTTCCCGAGGAACACCATTCAGATATTTTTTTATACCTGCCATGATAATCCGCGATGCTGGACCAGGATTTTTCTGGCTAATGTCAACAATGCTCCGCAAGTCTCTTTGATTAATAGCTTTCCTCAATGATCGTAAATATCTTTTTACTCTCTCTTTTGAATGCCGTAAAACATACCACCTCTCGATAAAAACTGCTAAGAAAATAATCGATGAGGCCACGATCGGATACATGATTAATCCGCCCTTGCCAATTACAGTAAATATCTGCATCAACGAAACCTCCTGCATTGTGGAGAAAGAATCAGCATAAGTGTATCCTCTGTTTAATCCTCAGTCAATAGACTGATTCGTTTCCGTGAATTTTCAACCCATTCGTCTTTTAAGCCGCTTTCAACTATCTGGTGATAAAACTTCAGGGCGGTCTCTGGTTGTTCTAAATACTCAAGACAAACACCCATCAAATATCCACCGCGGGTATAGTATTTCCCATTCACATTTCCTAATAATTTTTCAAAATAGAAAGCTGCCCGGTCATATTCTTCCAATTTCAAATAGACACTTCCAATACGATACCAAGTATACTCCAATTTTTCTCCCTTGAGTTTGTTTTCTAAACTAAATAATTTGGGAAGAACAGCTTGATAATTCTTTTGCACAATCATAAGATCGACTGCTAATGACTCCAATTCATCGAAATATTGCCCTTGAGGGTATTTATACTGATAAAGAGATATCCGTTCCAATGCTTCAGGAGCATTTCCTAAATAATAAGCCGACCAAGCGGTCATATATAATATTTCTTCGTTTTGAACCGAATCGGGATGGTTCTCTAAATATTCTGTAGCTTCTTTTAAAAAGTCCTGATATTTTTTCTGATCNNTCAGAATACGCATTATCACCTTTTAGTTTTTTATAAATATCAAGGGCTAGATCCTTTTCCCCCGATTTATCTAGTGAAGTTGCCAATCGCCAGAGAAGGTCAAGATTATCCTGGATGTTTAACTTTTGATACCATTGAGCAGCCTCCGACCAATTCTCGTTCTTATAGGCGATATCACCTAAATAAAAGTAAGCCTCTTCTCGATAGTCCTTGCTTTCAGCAGCAACCGCTTCTTTTAAGTATTGGGTGGCTTCATTAAAATCTCCATTGAGATACAAAGCTTTTCCATACAAAAAGTGAACAGCAGCACTATTTTCACTGTTCACACCTTCGGTCATGAGTTCTTTCAGTTGTGATATCGCTGAGGGATAATCACCTGATTGGAGAACGTCCATAATATCGTTTATTTTTTCAATTTCCGGATCGGAAAGAATCTCATCGGGATTCAAACCGGCTATTTCCAAAAGCTGTCTTGCTTCAGATTCCTTTCCTAATTTTACCTGAGACCAAGCTAATAGGTATAAATATTCCTCATCGAGAGACTCAGACTGCTTTTCTAATTGACCAACTCCTTCGACTACCTTCTGCCAATTCCCTTTTTTATAAGCCAACTTTATGGTGAGCCGGAGGTAATCCAGTTGAAACTTAGCATCTAACGTACCGGCTATCTCATCTACTAATTTCTCGGCCAATTCAACCTGGTTGGTTTCTAAGTAACATGATGCCACTTTTAATCTTGCTTCCTGGACATACTGACCTTGGGGAGCGATCTTAAGGTATTCTAAAAAGGACGATAGGGCTTGCTGCCATTTTTTTTCTCGATAAAAAGTGTCAGCTACCAAAAAGGTGTTTTCCTGCCCTTCGATTTGAGAAAAATAACTCCGAGCCTTTTCTTCTTGTCCCAAGTTTCGATAAGAATAGCCCAGAGCCTCTAAGGCTTCTTTCCGATATTGACTCTGAGGATAATTTTTATGGAATGATTCCAAGGCTTGAGCAGCTTCTTTCCACTGTTTCTCTTGATAAAAGCTAAATGCATTATAAAATTGCACTCTTTCTCGAAAGCGCCCTGATGGAAAACGCAACTGAAATTGTTGCACACTGACTCGGGCATCGCGATATTGACCCATTTTCACCATCGCTTCAATCCGTAATGATTCTGCTTCTTCAATAAAATCGGCATAAGGGTATTTCTTCACCAGTTCATTTAGGTATTCATACGCTTTGGCCCACTCACCCAATTGAATATATGAGACACTTGCTCCCCACAATATCGAAGATTGGTCCTCTTCGGTATTCTTTTCAGGGATAGAACTGGCTTGACCATAATGATAAGCAGCTTGTTTCCATTGATTCATGCTCCCATATATCTCGCCCAATAAAAGATGGGCTTCCGATAAACTGGTATCCACATCAACCGCTTTTTGCAAATAATCAATAGCCTTTTCTTTTTCATTCCAAGAGAAAAGCTCATACCCGACCAAATAATATTGCCAGGCTTTATCAGTCGGTTGTTCGATGAGATTCAAACTTTTTTCTCTTTCTTTTAAGTATTTATCTTTTTGCCCCAACAGATAATAAGATCGAGCTAAATATTCATGAGCTTCAGGGAAACGAGGACTTTCCTGAACAGCTCTTTCAAAATAGGGAATTGCTTCAGCGTATTTCGCTTCTTGATAGAGATCAAAGCCTTGACGGAATTGGCTCAGAGCATTCCTCCCATATTGTTTTTCTTGAATCGTTCTTTCTAAGAAGCGTTTTGCCTGGCTATCAAAGGGATCAATCTCAATAACCTTCCTCCAGGTCACTTCAGCGTCGGCTAATTTACCCAAATCGTAAAGGGTTCTTCCCAACCAATATTGGGCTTCCTTCATATTCGGATTTAGTTGAGCAGCGTTTCGAAAGTATCCTTCCGCCGTTTTAAGATCACCATTGGCATAATAGGTATAACCAGTTCGGTAAGATTCATAGGCATCCTTCCCATAAACTGCTGCTTTCCCAGCTTCTCCAGCAAAATATTGGGCTTCCTTAAGAGATGGATCCAAGAAGTAGGCTTTATTCCAATATTCTTGTGCTTGAGTTGATTTTCCTTGGTCATAAGCAATTTTGCCTAAAAGAAAATAAGCTTCAGCGATTTCCGGATTTATTTGTAAAGCCTGGTTAATACTCTCCTCAGCCACATCATATTTCTTTTGAGAAAGGTAAGAATTAGCCAGTCTTAAATAAGCTCGAGTTGCTCTTTGTATTGAATTTTTTCCCTTTCCTGAATCTTCAAGGAGTTCAACATACTTCATCCAGGTTTCGACTTCTTTCGCCAACCATCCTGTTTTTTGGTACATATAGGCGAGATAATAGTAACTCTCTAAATAATTCGGGACGGTATCAATGGTTTCCTGCGCTCCGGCAAAAGCCTCTTTCCAGAGCGGTTTATCAGGAAATTGGGCGCTTCCATAAGTTCGAAGAGCTTCATCCATTTTCTCAACACCGCGATAGAGAGGATAAACCAATTCGGGGTCATAAATAAATGGTTCTACCGGTTCAATAAATTCAATATTGAATGATTTTAAAACTTCGGGAATGATGAGCTGTCGAAACTCATCAGGATCGTTCATATCAAAAACATTGCTTTTTAGATCTATCATGACTTCATTGCTCAAATCAAAAAGTCGCATACTCACCACTAAGCGTTCTCGATCTCCAAGTTGACGAATCCGATAAGACCCGCTCAGCAGATAGTCAGCCCCGATTCTTTTTCCTAAAACTTGAGCCATTGATTGAACGAGAACCACATCTCGAGGAATTTTCGATTCACGCAGCATTTCATCAATTATGATGTTATCAATTACTTCAACCTGTTCCACCTCATCAAGAACATCTTTAATGAGGTCTCGAAGATAATAGCCTAAATATCCATCGACCTTATCTCTTATCGAAAGAGGAAGAATGGCTATTGATGACCCCCCTTGGGCGTAAGCAGAAAAAAATCCCAGAAAAAATACCAAGCATATTCCCATCAAAAAAGAAAAGAATCGGAACTTCATAAGATTCACCTCATTATCAACCGAATCGACCGGTGAGGTATTCTTCGGTTTCTTTCTTTTGGGGGTTGGTAAAAATTTGATCAGTCAACCCATATTCAATTAATCGTCCCAACAAGAGAAAGGCAGTACAATCCGAGGTACGAGCAGCTTCTTGCATATTATGAGTAACAATCACAATGGTATATTTCTCCTTGAGATCTTTGATGAGCTCTTCAATTCGAGCTGTTGCGATTGGATCCAAAGCTGAAGCTGGTTCGTCCATGAGAAGTATTTCTGGCTCAACCGCAATAGCTCGTGCTATACAAAGCCTTTGCTGCTGACCTCCCGAGAGATCAAATGCCAATGAATTCAAACGGTCTTTCACTTCATCCCATAGCGCAGCCGCCCGCAAACTTTTTTCAACCTGTTCAGCAATAGCATGGCGATCTTTCCAACCTTGAACTCGAAGACCATAAGCTATGTTTTCAAAAATATTTTTTGGAAAAGGATTCGGTCTTTGGAAAACCATTCCAATTCTCTGTCGAAGTTCAACCGGATCAACCTCTTCTCCATATATATTCTGATTCTCAAAAATAATTTCACCATGAATTGAAAAATTTTCTATAAAGTCGTTCATGCGATTAATGCTACGTAATAAGGTTGACTTACCACATCCCGATGGGCCAATGATTGCTGTAACTCGATTGTCAGGTATCTCAAGACTGATATCAAATAATATTTGCTTCTCTCCAAAATTGGCATTAAAATTCAATACTTTTAATTTGCTTTCATCCCTGTCCATGTTTTCACCACTTTCGAGTTGATCTTGATCGTCGCCTGAGATAGATGGCTAAAAAGTTAACCAAGAGAACCATAATGAGAAGGACCAAGGCAGTGCCATAGGCAATTGGTACCTGTTTTTCGGGGCGAGTACCTTCGGTCATCAAACCGTATATATGATAGGGAAGTGCTAAAACACGATCAAAAATTGAACGAGGAAGCCCTCGGGCATAAAAAGCTGCCGCTGTAAACAAAATAGGAGCTGTTTCACCAGCAACCCTTCCTACCGATAGAATTAAACCAGTTAATATACCAGGAAGCGCAGCCGGAAGCACAACCCGCCGGATTGTCACCCACTTGGTTGAGCCAAGAGCGAGAGAAGCTTCTCGAAAGGAAAGAGGTACAGTCTTTAACGCCTCTTCAACAGAAGTAATGACTATCGGCAAGGCCATAATCCCCAAGGTAAGTGATCCAGAGAGAAGAGAGACTCCAAATCCAAATAATTTAACAAATATTCCCAAACCAAATAAGCCAAAAACCACTGAAGGAACACCGGCTAAACAATGAATCGCTAATCGGAGCAGTGTAACTGTCGGCGATGGCTTGGCGTATTCTTCTAAATACACCGCTGAAAAAACTCCAAGGGGGAGAGAAACAATAATGCTGCCGATTATGAGATAAAGCGTACCGACTATTGCTGGAAAGATTCCTCCTTCGGTCATCCCTCGGGAAGGTAAAGCGGTGAGAAATTCCCAATTAATTACTTTATACCCCCGAGCAACTAAAAAATAAATAATAAAACCCAAGGCAAAACAAATAATGACTATAGAGAGGAAGAAGATAAAAAACCAGACTTTTTGAGATAAATACTTCATTTTTAAGCGAATATCCACTTTATCTCACCCGGGTTTGGTATTTTTGAGCTAAT
>DPKX01000230.1 GCA_003542295.1 Candidatus Atribacter hydrocarboniphilus | reverse complement strand
GAAGGTCAAATATATTTCTAAAAAGTCTTTAAAAGGAGGGTTTATGCAATTAACCGATTTAAAGGTTCTTTCTGAAAATGAAATTTTGGCAATTCACGAAAATTCCTTGGCTATTCTTGAATCGGTTGGTCTTCGTGTCGAAAGTAAAAAAATTCTTGACTTATTGCAAAAAAAAGGTTGTCTGGTTGACTTTGAACATGAACGAGTAAAATTCCCTTCTTCTTTAATCGAGAAGTGTTTATCAACCCTCCCTAACCAAATCCCCATTTTCCAGCGAGATGGTGATCTTGCTTTTATTTTAGGGGATGGAAAACAGTATTGCGTTAGTGGTCATAACGCAGTTTTCGTCCTGGTAAACGAAACCGGAGAACGTCGTAATTCAACCGTTAAAGACGTTGAGAATTTTGCCATCCTTTCTGATAAACTTTCCGAAGTTGACATGGTGGGAGTTCCGGTTATGCCTCAAGATGTAACCCCACAAACCACCCTCCTTTATGCTATTCAAGCAATTCTTGAAAATTCCAAAAAACCGATCTTTTTTTCTTCTGAAAGCGAAATAATCAATCAGGCAGTTATTGAAATGGGTAAAGTTATAACCGGCAAAGAGAATTTGAAGGGCTGTTCTCCAATGATTAGCCAACTCTCAACTACCAGTCCTCTTTATTGGGAAAAGGGAGCAGTTGAAGCTCTTTACATTGTTGCTCAGGAGGGAGTTCCTCTCGACCTCCTTCCTCAACCAATTGCGGGGGTAACAGCTCCTTACACTTTAGCTGGGTTATTAACAATCCATAATACCGAGGTCCTTTCTGGAATAGTAATATCTCAATTGATTCATCCTGGAACCCCAGTTATTTATGGTGCAGCGTGGACAACTTATGAAATGAAGCAAGCCAACGTCCTCATTGGACGGCCTGAGTCCTCTCTGCTTAGGGTTGCTGGCGCCCAAATGGCACACTATTACAACATTCCCAGTCATACAACCGCACCAGACAACGATGCCAATTCACATGATGAACAGGCTGCATGGGAAAAAATGCTTTCAACCCTTGCCGGTATCATCGGGGCTAACGACATGATTGTCAATTTAGGAATGTTTGGGACAGGAATGTCTATCAGCCTGGAGCAGCTGGTTATGGACAATGAGATGTGTCGAATTGCCAAACGTTTCCGTCAAGGAATCGAGGTAAATAAAGATACCCTGGCTCTCGATTCTATTCTTCAAGTCGGACCACGAGGTGAATATCTCACTTCAGAGCACACCCTTCATTATCTACGAAGCGGGGAGCATGTCACTCTTGATGTCTCAAATGGAGCAAATTATGAAGTTTGGAAGCAAAAAGGATCAAAAAATTCAACTGAAAAAGCCTCTGATTTGGTATCATCCATCCTTCTTGGTGGCTGTCAAAATCCACTGCCTCAAGATAAACAAAAAGCAATTCAATCTATTATCAGCCAGTATGAAAAAAAATTAGGCCTCCAATAGATAGTATTGTTTAATTTAATTATTAAATAAAAAGGAGAGAAAACTATGACGCCCCGGATTGGATTAATTGGAATAGCAGGACCCTTAGAAGTTGGTTTTTCAGAAACTCCATCGATCCTTCAAAGAATGAAAAACCAACTGGAAACTATTGTTTCTGTTATAACCAATCTGGATATTCTATATGACCTCCATACCGTTCAAAATGCTGTTGATTTTTTCGCCAATCATGATTTTGACCTCCTCTGCGTAGGAGTGGGAACTTGGAGCGAAGATCACCATCTGCTTGATTTTTTGGAATATTATAATCGACCAGTGGTTCTTTGGGCTTTACCAGCTGTTGAGACTGGTTCACTATGTGGCGTTCAGCAAATTTGTTGTGTTTTAAAAGAATTAGAAAAACCCTATTTTTTCGTTTACGGAGAGCCAGAGGATGTCAAAGTCCATCAAAAAATTCGAGAAATTGGAATGGCAGTAACCCTGGGAAATCATCTTCGACATTCTCGTATTGGAGTCATTGGTGGACGAGTGAAGGGGATGACCGAAATTGCTTACGATGAGCTAGAAATTAAGGCTCGAACTGGTGTTCGTATCGTGAATTTAGACGAAGATGAGCTTATTGAATCAGTTAAAAATACTGACCAACTTGCCGCTTCTAAACTTTGGACGGCGATTGGGGAAAAAGTCGGTAAGATAACGGTTCATAATCAAGCTGGCATTGAGGCTCTCAGTTATTATCTCGGCTTAAAAAAATTAATTGATGAATATTGTTTAGATGGAATATGTATAAAATGCTACCCACGATATATGGGAAAAATTTGCTTGGCCTATTCGCTCCTTGCCGAAGAGGGAATAGTTGGCGGTTGTGAAGGAGACGTCAATAACACTGTAACCATGAAAATCCTTTTTGATTTAACCGGAAAACCGGTTCATAATACTGATTTCCTATATCCAGATCCAATTTCCCAAACAATTTTATTTTCCCATTGCGGCTCAGGAGGTTTTAGCATTGCAAATGATCCTGCTCAAATACAGCTTTCACCAGTTCGTTTGCTCAATCAGGGAGTGTGTACTTTATTTCCAGCTCGG
>DPKX01000158.1 GCA_003542295.1 Candidatus Atribacter hydrocarboniphilus | reverse complement strand
ATAAATCAAGCCCCTATAACGCCCGTTGTCATTCTATAAGGCGCTGTTCACTTACCACTCAACTTTTACTTTCTATTCAACATTGCGATGGCGTTTTTCCATGTCTTCTCGGCTAACTTTCATCTTATCAGCAAGGATGAGGACCATCAAGTCAAAGACAATATAAAGAGACTGCTCAAAGAGACAACCCATGGGTTGAATGGAAGGAACAGTATTAAGTCCTCCTCGATAAACTGAAGCCGGAACCATTAGAATAAGATCTGCCAGCTTGGGGGTTTCTCGACTGGGGTTACCAGTTACAACGGCAATTTTGGCTCCTGCTTTCTTTGATTCCACAACAATATGATGAATATGGGGAACATTTCCACCTCCAGAAGTGGCAACCAATAAATCTCCTTCACCGATAGCCGGCGTCGTATCATCCCAAATCCAGTGAGTAATTTTGCCGAGATGGGTTAGCCTCATAGCAAAAGCTCTTAAAGATAATCCTTCTCTCCCTCCACCAACCAAAAATACCCGTTTGGCATCAACTATTGCTTGGGTAAATTTTTCCACTTCATCCTCGTCTAACCTTTCAAAAACCTGTTTTAATTCATTGACAACCGTTGCAGCCAATTCTTGTATTTTCATGTTTTTCACACCTTTTAATAGTGGTATTTATAAATTAAGGAAAAGTAATAAATTACAAAAAAGTTCACATTTTTTTTAAAAAATAAATAGAAATACCATGATTTTTTAAATTAAAAAAATTACTGCTTTAAACATGCATCTTCAACAATTTTTATTCCTGAACTCAAACTCACTCCAAACCGAGAAACACCCATATCATGCATTATGCAAAGCGTTTCATAATCTCTAATACCGCCAGCGGCTTTCAGTTTTATTTTCCCTTGAATAGTTTTAGCCATAGTTTCAACATGTCGAATTTCTGTTGGTTTTGATGCCCAGCCAGTCCCGGTTTTTATAAATTCAGCTCCACTGTCCATGACAATTTTACAGGCATCAATTAGTTCCTCATCGGTAAGATACATGGCTTCAACTATGACTTTTAAGGGTTTTCCCGCAATTATTTGGTATACAGCTTGAATATCCTTTGCTACTTTTCCAAACTGTTTTGATTTAAGCCATCCGATATTCATAACCATATCAAACTCGTCGCATCCAATATCATAAAGAGTTTTTGCCTGAAATACCTTCACCTGAGTTATCTCAGCACCGGTTGGGAAACCCACTGGTGCTCCAACCATAATATCTTCATCCTTAAAGGCTTCAACCAAAGTTTGAGAATAACAGGGTAAAGCAAAGGCACAAATAAATTGATATTGCTTGGTAGCCTGAATTAAAAATTGAATATCGGTTTCAGTGTTCACCGATTGCAACAAACTTACATCAATCATTTTAACCAATTCTTTCGGATGAATTTTCATTTAAAATAATGCCTCTTTTCTATATTGTGATTTTTATGATTTATAACTAAATATCCAGCTTTCCCATTTCATCGCCAATGTCTGATAAACTATTTGATACTCTCTTATATACCTCATAAATCTTTTGATACTTCTCTACATTCTCGGGAATAGGAGTAATGTTTTCTACAAGATTATGCAGTTCATCAATTTGATCGAAACTCTTCCATAAGCCAGTTCCAACTGCTGCACAGGCAGCAGCCCCTAACGCCGCTGCTTGTTCATCGATATTAGTTTTACTGACTCTCATATTATAAACATCAGCATAGATTTGACGCCAGAGCTTGCTCTTGCTCCCTCCACCGACCAATAGCATTTCATTGCTTAAGCTCGTCATCTCTTCAAGTTTATCCAAACAACATTTTAGCCCAAGAGCAATGCCTTCCATTGCTGCTCGAATCATATCGGCTCGGGTATGAACTAAATCAATTCCGATAAAAGCCCCACGAATATGAATGCTTTTATCAATGGGCATTCCACCACCTAGACTGGGATTAAATAATAGTTTGTGAGAACCAACTTTTGATTGAGCAGCTTCTGCAGTCATCAATTCATAGACATCTATTCCCTGATTGTCTGCCTGGATTTTTAAATCAATAGCAATGTGATCTCTCAACCATCGAAAACTTGAACCTGCAGAAATGATCGCCAATGCTGATACAAAAAACCCTGGAACAACATGAGCAAATACATAAGGACGCGCAAGAGTTTCAAGTAAAGGATTATGAGAAGAAACGGCTATCCAGGAGGAAGAACCTAACGAATTGTATACTCTCCCTTCTTTAAATGCTTTTGAACCAAGCGCCATGCAAGAATTATCCACCCCTCCCGATACCACATAAACATTGGTGTGCAAACCAAGTTCTTCTGCTGGATCTGGCCTAATTTGACCAATAATTTCTGTTGATTGAACTATTTCAGGAAAAACTGAGGCTGAAAGCCCACTGGCTTCTATTAGTTCTTCAGAATACCTCCAATTTTTTAGGTCATATACTCCGGATCCGGAAGCATAGGAAAAATCAGTTGCAACGCTACCGGTTAACTTAAAATTGATATAATCTTTTGTACCAATAACTTTATCGATTTTCTTAAAAATATCAGGCTCTATATCTCTATACCATAATATTTTAAACAAAGAATATAATGGAGGCGGAAATCCATTTCCAGTTATCGTGTACCATTTTATTTCATCAAAACTATCAAAAAATTTTTGAGCCTGCTCAACTGCTCGACTATCGGACCAGATTGGCGTCTGTTCCCTCAGTAAATTACCATACTTATCTAAGGGAACTACACCTAAACTATGGCCTGAAATACTGCAACAATAGATTTCTTCCTTTTTAACATTGGTTCTATCTAGTAATTGCCTTGTGCTTTGAACGATTGCTTTCCACCAATCATTTGGTTTTTGTTCATGCCACCCATGGGCAGGATAAATCGTATCATAAGGAACAAATACTCCTGCCAGGCAGTTCCCTTCTTCATCGTATAAAGAAGCCTTGTTTCCTCCGGTTCCTAAATCCCAAACAATGATATGTTTCGCCATTTTCCCATCCTCTATAGTATTTTCAAATAATCAAATAATTTTCTATATTTTATCAAGAATAATAGGAATGAAAAGCAATAGCAAGGCAAGAAATTTCGAATCACAGTTTTTAATTGACTTTTTAACTTCGGGAATTATAATAAAGAAAGCTTTCTTACGTTGTTATTAAATTGAATTAAGGTTATTTTTTTAAAAAGATTTTTGAGTTATAGTCTTCCAAGGAGGCAAAAGTTTCTTTTGAATCACCTTAAGGGAAGCAAACCAATTCAAAGAACAACGATGAGTTGTCAATTCCCTGATACTCTTTCTAAAAATTGGTCGACTTCATTCTTTTTTAATCCTATTTTTTTATTTAACTTCGTTTTTCCTTATAAATACCTGTCTTCTCTATTCATAATTTCTTCAGTTTTATCCCGAAATAAAGGTGTGCTCTGTTTTCGTCCCCTTCTTCAACCTTACAATCATCTCACTATAAAACATCTAAATTACAGCCTGTTTTCAGTTAAAACTGAATTGACATACTCAATCTTGTTTTAAATTTAAAATTTTATACCGTATTGATTCAGGGTTCTTTGGTTACTTCTTAAAAGAATGAACCAAAGTTTAAAAAATCATGTCGTTTTTTAGTTGTTTCATAGTTTGAATTATCTGATGAAAAAAAATCTAACCTACGTAGGGGAGGACTATGATCTCTAAAAATACTTCATTCAATAGTAATATTAAGACTTTGTTAGGGAAACCGGAAATTAGTGTTTTATTCGCTCTATTGGCGATTTGTGTCTGGTTATCAATAGCGAGTCCCTACTTTTTAACCACGAGAAACATCGTAAATGTATTCAGACAATTTTCACTCATAGCAATATTGGCAGTAGGCCAAGCTCTTATCATCATAACTGGTGGAATTGACCTTTCGGTTGGATCTTTAGTAGGTTTTACAGCATGTTTTGGTGCTATGGTTGCAAAATCTGGAGCATCTCCTTTATTGACACTCATTGCAATTCTGGGAATGGGAGCCATTGTTGGCTTATCCAATGGTTTACTCGTAAGCAAAGTAGGTCTTCCGGCTTTTGTTGCAACTTTAGGCATGATGAGTATCACCAGAGGTTTTTCACTTCTCATTACCATGGGGGTTCCTATTCACTATAATCCCACCTGGATATCGGTATTTGGTGGCGGTTATATTCGAAATGTACCGGTTTCAGTTTTGGTCATGTTGATTATCGTAGCAATTGGTTACATATTTGCAAATAATACCGTTCCGGGAAGAAATGTTTATGCAGTTGGAAACAGCGAAAAAGCAGCCAAACTTTCTGGAATTCAAGTCGAAAAAGTAAAAATTATGGTTTTTACTATAACTGGTTTTTTAGCCGGTATATGTGGCCTTATTCTCATGGGTCAGCTTGAAGGTGCTGATGCTTTTTACGGTAATGGATATGAGTTGGATGTTATAGCAGCAGCAGTTATTGGTGGTATTAGCATGTCTGGAGGTGAAGGAAATCCTTTAGGAGTTATTGTGGGTGCAGCATTAATGGGAGTTTTAAAAAATGCTTTTGTTTTGTTAGCTGTTCCCGGCTACTGGCAAACAGTAGTAATCGGAGTCGTAATTATTGGGGCGGTTTCGATAGATAGCCTAAGGAGAAAAGGCACCGTTTAATCATAATTTCTTTGGTTTTAATAGCATATGCTATTAAAATATAAAATACCCTTAAGGAGGTAAGATCATGTCAAAGACAAAGTTATTATTAGTCGCACTGCTTGGAATTTTCTGTACATCTTTGTTTATCGGCATCGCTTCTGCTGCTAACTTCATTCCAGCTGCAGAAATAGTTCCACCAGCAGGTGTCTCGCTCTATGTATTACCTGTTGATCAAGTTTCTGAAAAACCCTTACGCATTGCCACCATTATGGTTCAAAACAACCCATTTGGAATGGCAGTTATGAAAGGGACTCTCTTTGCCAAAGAAATCCTCAAAGATCGGAATTGTAAAGTCGACTGGATTTCAGTTCCAGATTTTGATCCAAAAAAGTTCGAAGATGCCATGCAGAATGTTATTACCGCTCAATATGATGCTGTCACCCTCTTCGGTCTTTCTGAAGCGCTTCAACCGGTTGTAGATAAAGCTATGGATGCTGGAGTTAAGGTTTATACTTTCAATACCGAACCCGGTCTAAAGTCCAAAAGAATTGCTTATTGGGGTCAAGACGGTTTTGCTGGTGGTCAAAAGTGTGGTCAGCTCTTAATGGATGCCATGGATGGAGAAGGAAAATATGCTATTATAACCGGCTCCTTTAATGTTTTGGGCCATGAATTGAGAAGAACTGGTGCTCGAGACGTTATTGATAAAAACCCAAAAATGATTTTGGTGGGTGAATTTGAAAACCAAGATAAGGCTGAAGCAGCTTATGATGTTACCCAAAATTTAATTACCTCCAATCCGGACTTGAAAGGTATCTATGTCACCGCTGGTGGTCCCTTTGGTGCAGCCAAAGCCATTAAAGACGCTGGGCTGACTGGGAAATTGAAATTGGTGTGCCATGACTGGATGGAAGAAACCGTTGCCTACATCCGATCCGGTGAAGTCACTGCCTGCCTCGATCAAGATCCTTTCAACCAAGGGTATGCTCCAGTCGTTTCTGCTTTCAATCAGATCGTAGCTGGTATTGTTCCAGAAGAAATCAACTGGTTCGAAGGTGATGTTGCTACTCCAGAAAATGTCAACGAAAAGATCCCCCAATAAATGAATCAATTTAGTTAAAAAACAAGGCGGTATAACCGCCTTGTTTTTTAATAATAACGGAGGAAGCGCGTAATGAGCGAAGAGATTATTTGTAAAATTGTAAATGTAACCAAGGCATTCCCAGGGGTTGTTGCTCTTAATAATGTTAGTTTTGATATTAAAAAAGGTGAAATTCATGCTATTATTGGTGAAAATGGGGCAGGAAAATCAACCTTAATGAATATTCTTTCAGGTGTCTATCATCCTGATGAAGGTCACATCGAATTTGAAGGTCACATCGTCAAATTCAGAGACCCAAGACATGCCCAGCATACTGGAATAGCCATGATCCATCAGGAACTTTCTTTATCTCGCTATATGAGCGTTGCAGAAAATATCTACCAGGGGAGGATGTTAACTAAGTCATTTGGTTTTATTGATCGTAAAAAAATGGTTTCAGAATGTCGGAAATACTTAACAAGCCTTGGAGTAGATAATATAGATCCGAGAGTTTTAGTGAAATATCTTAGTGTGTCGCAAATGCAGTTAATTGAAATTGCCAAAGCAGTGTCATTAAATGCTAAACTCCTTATCATGGACGAACCGACTTCTTCTTTAACTACTGGTGAAATTTCACTTCTTTTGAATATTATGAAATCTTTGAGAAAAGATGGGGTTTCTATTCTTTTTATCACCCATAAACTCGAAGAAGTTTTAGAAATTGCCGATCGAATAACCATTTTACGCGATGGGAACTATATAGACACGCTTCAGAAAGAAAATGCGACTTTAGATAAGATGGTTTCCCTTATGGTTGGTCGTTATTTTGAAAAGAAAGCACATCGGGAGTTCATACAAGACTATTCCGATCGGGAAGTTATTTTAGAAGTTCAAAATTTGAGCGCTTCA
>DPKX01000113.1 GCA_003542295.1 Candidatus Atribacter hydrocarboniphilus | reverse complement strand
TTCATCCTCATCTGGTGCTGCATAGTAGCATGAGGGTCTATCCTCAATTTTAACATTTGATATGGCAATACTTCTGACAAGCTTCAGTATAAGCAATAATATTTTGTATGGGAATTTCTTGACCCAAAGTATTGGAAGGTGCAACAATTAAAGAAGGGACAAACCGTGCTAAGTCCATACGAGATTTTACTTCCTTATCAACATCTTCAACGGTTCCAAAAGGAAGGGTATTTTGTACACTTATCGTTCCCCAAAAACTGATACGATCACCATATTGCCGGATAATTCTTTCTGAATCCTGGCACTCTGGTTGAATAGGGTGAAGAACGTCAAACCCAACCTGAATTAGGTCAGGAATGATTTGTTCGATATTCCCACAGGAATGAAGGAAAAAGTACCGATCAGGATAATCTGAATGCAAACCTCTAATAATTCTTTCCCATTCCGGTTTGATAAATTTCCTCCATACTGAGGGATTAATCTGTAGACAACTCTGCATCCCGTAATCATCATAAAAACAAAGGATCTCAACCCCAGCTTCAGCATGAGCACGAGCAAACTTATCAGTGAATTCAGCAACTTTTCGCAAAAGCGTCTGGGCAAAATCCGGTCGCGTTAACAAATCAACCATAAAAGTTTCCATACCCCGAAGCCAATGAGACCATTCATAAATACTTCCACAATAAGCTGACGAAATATACCCCTTCGACTTAATCTCTTGGGTTCTGCTCTGAACGATAGGGAAACTATCCTGATCTATTCCCGGTATCGGATATTCTTCGATGGATTTTAAATCGTTTTTATTCGCTAAAGGGTGAATCATTTGTTCAGATCCGGGATTATCTGGCCATTCTATCACGCCAACTCCCCATGGAGTCAATGAAGTTCCCTGAGGGAGGGAGGGTTCAAAGTAGTCTTCCTTGATACCATTAGGGAGCATCTTTAAACCAAAATTTGAAGACGAGGTGTGAAATTGCGGTTCTTTCTCTTCAGAGTGAGCTACTCTGACTTCTAATTGATAGTAGTCGTTGACATCGGATATCTTGGTATATTCAACAAACTTTTTATAAGAGCCTGGAGTAAAAGCCGAACTGGCTCCGAAATGGAAGCTCCAAGGAATACGATCTAAGTCCCCCTCACGCTTTAATACTCTGATAATTCGTTCTCTTGGACTTAATTCCATGGTTTTCCCCCTTCCTAAGACCTATTCATGTTCAAAATAGTTAATAATCTTTTTATTCTTAGGAAAATTTATATCAATGTTTAAAAAACTAATGAAAAAAACCGCCTACTTTTTTTTGGAGAATAAAGCAGCATTTTGAAGAACCTATTAATTTAATCGAACAATAAAAGCATTTAATACGCTCACAAAACTTGCCCAAAATAAATACGGTATCATCAAATACCCAGCTATTCTATCTATTGCAAAAAATTTAACCGATGTTATAAGAATAAATATCCAAAGGGGTATTATTGCATAAATACCACCTAAGGGATATCTTAAACCGAAGAAAATGAAAATCCACACTACATTCAAAGCAAGTTGGATAAAAAAGACAGTAAGGGCAGAAACAACACTTGAGCTTATAACACTTTTCCTCCAGATAAGATAGAGAGCTATCCCCATCAGAGCGAAGAGAAATATCCAAATAAAACCAATCATCCACATCGGGGGGGTAAAGAAAGGTTTTTTTAAAGTTTCATACCAAGTTGAAATAGATTTGGCTGTATACCAATTTGTAACAAAAACCACACTTTGACAAATTACAATACTGATTATGAGTTTCCAAACTTGGAACTCAGTTGTTTTCCTTTGGTTTCTGAAATCTTTTATACTCTGGATTTGCTCAATTCGATATAGCCTCATCGTATCACTACCACCTCGGTTTTCGGATTGGCTTGGCAGAAAAAAAACCAAAGAAATGGCATCCTTGATCAGCTATTTCAAAAAAACAAAAACATGAATATAATTTAAATGTATTGTATCAAATAATACCATTTTTCTCTTCTATTACAAAAAGAGTACTTTTTAAATGAGAATTTTACAAGAAAAGAATACAAAATTAATTTTTTTTTGTCATGTACTTTTTGTTTGATAAACAAACTCTTTTACCGCTTCACAGTGCCGGATGACGGTAAAATGTCTATTCATCAATATTCCTAAGGATGGGAGCATGTCTTATGAACCAAAACAAACAAAAAATTTCTCTGGTAGGAGTTGGAAAAGTCGGCTCAACGCTGGCATTAATCATTCTCATGAAGGGTTTAGCTCAAGAAATGGTTTTGGTAGGTGAAAATATCCATCGAGCTCAAGGTGAAGCTTATGACCTTATTCACGCCAGTTCCTTTGCCCATCCCATGGAAATCCATGCTGGACCGATTGAAGCAACCAGTTATTCTGATATCATTATCGTTTCAGCGTCAGTTTCTATGACTAACATGAAAAACCGTTTAGATTTAGGAACTGGTAATGCAAAACTTTTTCGGAATCTCATCCCTCAACTTTCCCAACTCAGTCCTGAAGCAATTTTCATCATTATAACCAACCCGGTAGATATCATGACCTATTACACCATAGGTTTATCGGGCTTCCCCCCTTCTCGGGTAATGGGAACCGGTACTTTAATCGATAGTGGCCGTTTCCGTTCTTTACTTGGACTTTATAGTGGCATCCATCCTGAAGATATCCATGCTTACATTTTGGGAGAACATGGTGAAAGCGAATTCCCGGTGCTGAGCCTTGCTGATTTTGGTGGAATGGGAATGGAGCATTCTTTACCCGTCTGTAGAAAAACCTGCCCGCTGAAAAATCTTAATGAAGTTTTTGAAGAAGCCAAAGATGGAGGTATGATGGTTTATCAACACAAAGGATACACCAACCATGCTATAGCCCTGGCAACCAGCACGTTGATCGAAGCTATATATAATGATTCAGGTCGAATCCTCCCAGTGAGTACTTTAATAGAAGGTTATTTAGGAGTAACTGATATGTGTTTATCGATGCCAGTCGTTTTGGGCCGAGAAGGGATTTTAAAAACCATCGAATTAAATATGAACGAACAAGAACAAGCCGCTTTTCGATCATCAGCAGCCGTTCTAAAAAAAGCTGCAAAAGAAATGGGAATTGAGTAAAATATGTCCGAACAAAGAAAGTTAATAGAATGATAGGAACATTTTATATTTCTTGATGTTGTCGGCTAATGAAATAAAAATGAATACGGGCTGAACCAGCCCTTTGTTCCCATCGAAGTCGGTCAGTTAGTTGCCTAATACAATAACCGGATCGGCTTAAATTATAGTTACCAACATTGGACTCGTCTTCGTTCTTGGGTTCTTCGAATGGGAATGGAAGAACTTCTCCTTCATAGCGAATACTGATATCAATTGAATTATTATCGATGATCGCCATAGTTTCTATGGTTCCTTTAGCCAATTTAGCTCTGGTAGCTTTCTGGTAATATTCTGTCAAAGCTCTGGTTGCACGGTTGAGAACCTCACCATCTACTCCAACCGGGAGTACTTCCTTCTCCATAAATTCCTGAATTTTTGTCAAATCCCTTCCGCCTGGCTCAAGATTGGTACTCTTTCTGGTCAAAAACTTAACATCTCCCTCGGATTCTAATCCTAATAGCTTGACCGCTTGCTCACGAAGTTTAAATTTCTGAATTTTTCCACTGGCTGTGGTTGGAAAATCATCAACAAAAAAGAAATAAGAAGGGATCTTATACCTTGATATGCGATCCCAACAAAAATCCTTAGCTTCTATCTCAGTCAATTCTTCTCCAGGTTTTAATTGGACAAAAGCCACCACTTCTTCGCCATAATACCGGCTGGGGACTCCTACAACTTGGACATCTTTAATTTTTGGGTGGAGATAGAGATACTCCTCAATTTCTCGGGGATAAATATTTTCTCCACCACGAATAATCATGTCTTTTAAACGACCGGTTATCCGATAATATCCATTTTCATCAACCGTAGCGATATCACCGGAATGAAGCCATCCATTAGATTCGATTACTTTTTGGGTCTCCTCTGGCATATTATAATACCCCTTCATGACGTGATACCCTCGAGTACAGAGTTCACCAGGCTGGTTTATCCTTACCTTTTCACCAGTATTGGGATCAATGAGCTTCACTTCGACTCCAGGAAGAAGCCGACCTACTGTGCTGACCCTCAATTCCAAAGGGTCGGTAGTACGAGTCATAGTAATTCCCGGTGATGCTTCGGTAAGACCATAAGTAATGCAGATTTCTCCCATATTCATTTCTTCTACAACTGCTTTCATCACCTCAGTAGGACAGGGGGAACCAGCCATAATTCCGGTTCGGAGAGAAGAGAGATCAAATTTGGTTTTCTTCATTTCTTCCAGTTCAGCAATGAACATAGTGGGAACACCATGAACGGCAGTACATCGAACATCTTGAATTGCTCCCAAAACTCTTCGAGCTCGAAAACTTTCTACTGGAACCATAGTTGCTCCTGATGAGACACACAACATAGTTCCCATGACACATCCAAAGCAATGAAAAAATGGCACAGTAATGCAAAGTTTGTCTTCTGGGGTAAAATTGAGGCAATCTGCTTGGCTTTTAGCATTACCAATAACGTTGGTATTGGTTAGCATGACTCCTTTGGGGAATCCAGTCGTCCCTGAAGTATACTGCATATTCACTACATCATCTGGGGTAATTTCTTCCTGCCTCTTCTGATATTCCTCGTCAGATATTTGTTGTGATAGCTTATATAAATCATCAAATCGGAACATTCCCGGCATCCGCTCTTCTCCGATGGCAATAACATTCTTTAAGTAAGGAAATTTTTCCGATTTTAACTGTCCTGGTTGACAGGTTTTCAGTTCGGGACAGAGCTCATAAATCATATTAAAATAATCTCTCGGCTGATGAACTCCATCAACCAAAACCAAGGTTGACGAATCCGATTGCTTCAAGAGATACTCCAGCTCAAAGGATCGATATTGGGTGTTGACTGTAACCAATACTCCTCCCATCTTGGCGCTTCCAAATTGGGTCAGTACCCATTCGGCTACATTGTTTGCCCAGATAGCAATATGGGATCCTTTCTTCAAACCTAACGCCATGAGCCCCTTGGCTATCTGATCGCATCTCTCTTTAAATTGCTGATAGGTTAATCGAAGACCGTTGGAATGATAGACTAATGCATCTCTTTCTCCCAGTTTTTCAGCCATCAAATCGACCAACTGTCCTACGGTAATTTTCCCAATTTCGTATTCCGGAGCTCTCATGAAACACCTCAATTAAAATATTTCGCTCGACTTTTGCATTGCTTTGAAGGAGTTATTTATTGTATCAAGCTCCTAATCGCTTGACAAGATAGACTGCCATATCGCTTTGCGGTAATAGATGAGGAGAAAATATATGCTCAAGAACCAATCTCCTCCTTTCAAAAATGGGGTAAGGAGGATTTGAAAGAATTAGAAAAAAAAGAATCCTTCTCAAGCTCCCTTTATCTAAAAAGAGAGGAATAAAAAAGATTAAGCTCATAGAGATTGCCACGTCACTCCGTTCCTCGCAATGACGAGTCAAAGTTCCTTCTCCCTTGATGGGAGAAGGTGAGAATGAGGGTGAAAGCCCACAAGATTCGACATGCCATGGCATGTCGCTACATGAATTAAAGAACGGGCACAATACATTGTTCCCCTACGTTTATTAATTCTTTTGTAGGGGCTTGATTTATCATGCCCCTACAAATCCGTCATTGTGAGGAGCCCAACCGTTCTTCAGATGGACGTCATGGCAATCTCATTTAGAAAAATTTTATATCAAATTCACAATTTATAAATTACGATGTACGATAATAAGATTGTCGTGTCGCTCCTCTCTTAGAAATAACGATTAAACAACTCTCTTCCAACGTAGGGGCTCTATAAACTGTCGGAGTGGGCAATTCATTCAATCAAACGTTATATTAACGGAATCACTGCTGTCCAAAATAATCCAA
>DPKX01000259.1 GCA_003542295.1 Candidatus Atribacter hydrocarboniphilus | reverse complement strand
CCTAATCACCTTTTCTAAAGGGGGAAATTGATTTCTGAATAGATTTTCTCATCCTCATCTCGTTTCACTAAGAAGCATAGATGTTTTTTTAAGGAAAAATTTCTAAAAAAGGAATAATCTTTTTATCAGAAAAGAAATGAAAAATTTTAAAAATTATAAACAACCTGGAACTTTGTATTCGAGAAACCTATATTTGAAGATAAGCATAGGTTTCTCGAGCTATCATTAATTCCTCGTTAGTTGGGATTACCCAGACTTCGACTTGAGAAGTATTATCATGAATTGATTTAGGAAGAGGATCGTTGGATAGGTTTTTTTGACTGTCGATTACAATCCCTAATTGATCGAGGTTATGGCATATTTTCTCTCGAATGAAAGAATCATTTTCACCGATTCCTCCAGTAAAAACCAACGAATCAAGCCCATTCATTAAAGCAATAAATGAGCCAATATATTTTTTTACCTGGTATACAAAAACCTCGATTGTGAGCAAAGCCCGCTCGCTTCCTTCTTGTGCAGCTTTTTCCAATTCCCATATTTCGGTACTTTGTCCAGAAATGCCAAGAAAACCTGACTTCTTCACCAATAATTCATTGATTGCAGAATAGCTCATCTTCTCTTTTTCTTGGAGGAAGGTTATAACTTGGGGATCAAAATCTCCCGGTCGAGAAGACATAATAACTCCGCTTTGCGGAGTAAAACCACTGGAAATATCCAATGATTTTCCATCTTGAATCGCACAAATGCTGCTTCCACTTCCCAAATGGCAGGAAATAATCCGATTACAAGCGGTGGTTATTTGAAATATTTTTTCTGATATGAATCGATGAGAATTTCCATGGAAGCCGAATTTAAAAATTCCGAGCTTTTCACAAAGGTCGAAAGGAAGTCCATAGGTATAGTGAGCTGAGGGAATGCTTTGGTGGAAGGTGGTTTCAAAAACTCCAACTAAAGGGACTTGAGGGAGAAACCTTTGGAAAATGTCGATGGTGAGTAATGTTGGTGAATTGTGAACCGGTGTAACATTTTCTAATTCTTGAAGAGCACCTATTACCTGAGAATCAATCAGAGAAGTGGAGTTGACTCGATTCCCCCCATTGATGCACTTAATGCCTATCGCTTTCAGTTCTTTTAGATTGTTGAGGGGTCCAAATTCAACTATATTATTTATAATGGCTTTGAAACCTTGTTCGTGAGAACACTGGGGTATAGATTTTCGAAAATCTTTCCCATCAATTTGCTGTTCCCAAAATGAGTCATCGCGATACAATCGTTTTATTGCACCTCGGCCGATGGAAATTTCTTGATCTTTCTCAATTTCATAGAGTTCGTATTTAATTGAAGATCCTCCGCTGTTTAAAGCCATAATTTTCATGATTCGATATCATCCTTTCCAATAAAAAGTTGAGACTTGCTTTGGGCGGTTTCAAGTAATGAACAAAAGGAACATCTTTCTTGAGTAGTAGGCATACCGCAAGAAGAACAATTTTTAAGAACTACTTTTGGTTGCTTTTCTGGATATAGATTTGACTTTTTTTCTAAGTAATGGAATAAAAAATAATGTTTAGTTCCGGGTGATTGTTCCTCAATAAAATTTAGAGCCTTTTTTAGATCAAGGCTGGAAGCTTTTTGAGAAAGGGGACAAATGCTATCACAAAAGGGAATTTTCATCTGTTGTACGTACCAGAGAATTTCCTGGTCGGTAAGGGTATAAAAGGGTTTTACTTTTTTTACTAAACCTGGATAGTCGCTAGGTAAGCACGGGCTTTGATGCTGCAGATATTCTTCCCTCCATCGGAGTATGTTTCCCAAAAGGGTAGCAGCTTCATCATCGAGATTATGACCGGTAGCCAAAACCGAAAAGTGATGATGATAGGCATAATGGTTCAGTAAATATCGCTTGGCAAGGCCGCAAACTGAGCAGGCAGGTCGAGGGATCTTTTTTTGTAATTCCGGTAAAGAATAACCTAAATGTTCTTTTAAATGAATAACCACCAGCGGAAGGTTCTTTTCTTCGGCAAATTGTTGAACAGCTTGAAGAGATTGATCAGAAAAATTAGAGATTCCAAGATCCAAGTGGATAGCAGTTACCTGGTTACCAAGATCAGTTAATACTGACCATAAAGCCATACTATCTTTTCCACCTGAAACCGCCAACAATACCGGTTCTTTTTTTGAAAACATCTGATACTTTTTTATAGCTTGTATGGTTTGTTTTTGAATGAATTTTATAAAGCATCTCTGGCAAAACGTAACATGGTGTCGCTTAATGCGAAGAATTGCTTCATCCTTACAAGCAGTACATTTCAAACTTTTCACCTCAGCTGATAGTTTCTTGCTTATTTTGCATTAAAACATATTCAAGTAGAAATTTCTATCTTGAAAATATAACAACGTTTTATGTTTCCGTCATCCTGAGCAGTGCTTTCCCGCGTGAGGGTTTCATCTTTTTATTATTTTAAAAAACCATTAAATGAGATTGCCACGTCATCCAACCAAAGAACGGTTGGATTCCTCACAATGACGGGTTTATATAAGTATTTTCATCCTCATTTGCTGCTATGCAGCATAACCGTCTATCCTTTTAAAACAATGAACGGTGAGTTGTGAGAAATGAATAGTAAAATTTCAACCGTATCTCAATCTTCTTCCATCAAGGAAGAAGGAGCAATTAGAGCAATGAAATTGAAAATTTCGTAGGAGCAGACCTATGTGTCTGCCCTCATTATTTTGAGATAACACCATGTAATTATCCTCCTTAGTTAGGCCTAGGGGAAGTTTCATTTTTTATCTTTATAACGATTATTTTCTTTGTGAGCACTTGTAAATTGAACTGTTGGTGAATATAATAGGTACTGCTGGCGGTGTAGCTCAGTTGGCAAGAGCATCCGGCTCATACCCGGAGCGTCAGGGGTTCGAATCCCTTCACCGCCACCAGTTTCCTCAACGTTATTCCTATCAGGAGCCCTCGCTGGTATGAAGAAGTATCCTTGTTTGGTAAAATCCGTTTCCCGGCTCATTCAAGAGCAGGAGTTAATTGTTTCGGGAGACCGAGTTTTAGTTGCTTTTTCTGGTGGCCCCGATTCTACTGCCATATCTGATATACTTGAACAACTTCGTGAAGAATTCAAATTTCAATTAGCTCTTTTTCATTTAAACCATGGTTTGAGGGGACAAGAGGCTCTCCGTGATCAAAAATTTTGTATTGAATGGGCTAAAAAGCGTAATTTGAAGATATTTGTTGAGCAGTATGATGTAAGATCCTATAAAAAGGAGCTATCTATTTCTTTAGAAGAAGCCGCTCGGAAGGTTCGATACCAAAAGCTAAAAGAAGTTGCCGAGGTATGGAAAGCTGATAAAATTGCTCTTGGTCATCATCGTAACGACCAAGTTGAGACCATTCTGATGAATATCATCCGAGGAACTGGTATAAATGGCCTCAGAGGTATGCCAATTCGAAATGGAAAGTTTATCCGTCCACTTTTACGAACTTCGCTCGATGAGATTCATCGCTATCTTGAAGAGCAACACCTTGCGTTTGTCATTGACTCAACAAATCTTGATCAATCTTTTTTGAGAAATCGGATCCGTCATGGATTAATTCCCTTATTAAAACAGGATTACAATGCCAAAATTGAAGAAATAATTTATCGTATGGGATTAAACATTCAAGAATCTCTATCAATTATGCCTGAAGAGAAGTGGTCAATTGAAAAAAATGGTCGTCTTTTTCGCTTGCCTGTAAGCAGTTTGGTTGAAACTTCTGACTTTAAAAGAAGGCAGGGCCTTATTGAGTTAATCAAGCAGGTCAAGGGGGATACCTACCATGTAACCCGAGCCCATTTTAAAGCCTTGGAATATATTATAAAAAAAGGGAAAGGGCGAACCATCCTTCCGGAAAAGATTTCTTTTTGGGTGGATGATGGTTTTATTTATGCTCGTCGGGGTGAATTATTATTAGGATATATTCCCACATGGTCCTATGATTTAAAAATGCCCGGGAGCAATCAACTAGAAAATATTGGATTAATTATCGAGTCTTTTTATAAGAACTCCACAGTTCAATTTGGTTTGAAGACTTTGTGGTGTGAAATTGATCTGAATAAATGTGAATTTCCTTTGCTGGTAAGGAATTATTTAAATGGAGATCGAGTAGTAGTTAATGGAAAAGAAAAGAAATTAAAAACGATTTTTCATAGCCAAGGCATTCCTGAAAATTGGAGAAGAAAGATCCCAATTTTATGTGATCAAAAAAAGATTCTATGGATACCCGGAATTTTACTTGACGAAAGAGCTCAAGTTCAGGAAAATAGCAAAAGCATTCTTATTGTCACGATGAGGGCATATAAGAGGTGAAAAAATGGATGATTTTATAGATAAAATATTAATATCTCAAGAGGAAATAGAGACTCGAGTAAATGAATTGGCTAAACAAATAAGCAGAGATTATGTCGGCAAGGAGGTCCGTGCTATCGGAATTCTGCGCGGAGCTTTTATTTTCATGTCAGATCTAATCCGGAATATTTCGGTTCCCTTAAGTGTTGACTTTATGTCTATATCAAGTTATGGGGATGACAGCGAGTCGGGTGGAGTAATTAGAATATTAAAAGATTTGGATAAACCAATTCATAATAAGCATGTTCTTATCATTGAAGATATTGTTGATACTGGTCTCACTCTGCAACATCTGAAGGAGGTTCTTACCATTCGAGAACCAGCAAGCTTGAGAGTATGTGCATTACTGGACAAAAAAGAAAGAAGAATAGTCAAGAATTTAGAAGCTGAATATACCGGTTTTGTGATTCCTGACCAGTTTGTGGTTGGGTACGGTTTAGATTATGCTGAAAAATATCGGAATTATCCTTTTATTTTTGTGCTGAAATCAAAATATTATCAAGCGATTTGATATGTTACAATTATTTTAAATTATTATTTTTTTAGAATACACTTATATAAAGATATCTTAATAAATTTTAGAAAATGAAAAAAGGAGAATATTGATTATGTTTCTTAGTCGGAATAATCAGAGGAGGATGAAATAATAAGTGAAACTGAATAACACCCCTGGTGGGAAATTTTACAGAAACATGGGATTTTATCTCTTGTTTCTTATCATAGTAGTTTCATTAGTAACCTCCTTTATGCAACAGGAAATACCACCTCAAGCTTTTTCCTATACCGAATTCATTGATTTGGTTAAAGAAAATGAGGTTGAGAGCGTTACTATAATGGATAAAAATATATTAGGCAGTCTCAAAGACGGGACCAACTTTACCACCTATGCTCCAGAAGACCCTCAATTGATTGAAATCCTACGGAATCAAAATGTAAACATTGATGCCAAACCACCTATTGAGCCGTCTTGGTGGTCAAGGATTCTTGGATCGCTCCTACCAACTGCTTTGCTTATTATTGTATGGATTTTTTTACTTCAGCAATTTCAGGGTGGAGGAAGTAAAGTTACTTCTTTTTCAAAGAGCCATGCTCGAATGGTAGATGCCGAAAAAGTGAAAGTTACCTTTGACGATGTTGCAGGTATTGAAGAGGTAAAAGAAGAATTAAGTGAAGTGGTTGATTTTCTAAAAAATCCTCGGAAATTCCAGAAATTAGGAGCTCGAATCCCCCGTGGCGTATTATTATATGGACCGCCAGGCACAGGGAAAACCCTTTTAGCCAAGGCAGTTGCTGGTGAAGCAGGAGTTCCATTTTTTAGCATAAGTGGTTCCGATTTTGTGGAAATGTTCGTTGGTGTTGGGGCGGCCCGGGTTCGAGATTTGTTTGGAAATGCCAAACGGAATGCTCCTTGTATAATTTTTGTTGATGAAATGGATGCTGTAGGACGACATCGGGGTGCTGGTTTAGGGGGAGGACATGATGAAAGGGAACAAACATTGAATCAGCTTTTGGTTGAAATGGATGGCTTTGATCCAAACCAAGGAGTTATACTAATTGCTGCCACTAACCGACCTGACATTCTCGATCCTGCTCTCCTCAGACCCGGCCGTTTTGATAGAAGGATCGCCGTACCCAGACCTGATGTATTAGGAAGAGAAGCCATCCTAAAAGTGCATATTAAAGGAAAACCCTTAGGGAAGGATATTGATCTTAAGATTTTGGCTCGAAGAACTCCGGGCTTTGTTGGAGCTGACCTTGCCAACATGATGAACGAGGCAGCGCTTATTGCAGCCCGCAAGGGGAAAGATGTAATAGAAATGTCGGATATGGAAGAATCCATTGACAAAGTCATAGCTGGACCAGAAAGGAAAAATGTCATCATTAGCGATAAGGAAAAGAAAGTTGTAGCTTATCATGAGGCTGGTCATGCATTAGTTGCCAGATTTCTTCCTAATACTGATCCAGTGCATAAAATATCCATAATTCCACGAGGTGGTGCAGCCTTAGGTTATACTTTACAACTTCCCACCGAAGATCGGTATCTTATTAGCAAGCAGGAATTAATGACTCGTTTAGCAGTTCTTTTGGGTGGGAGAGTAGCCGAAGAAATCGTTTTTGAGGATATAACCACTGGTGCTCATGATGATTTACAAAAAGCAACTGAGATAGCCCGAGAGATGGTTTGTGAATATGGCATGAGCGACACCCTAGGACCTTTAACCTTAGGACGTCGGCATAAGGAAGTATTTTTAGGGAAGGATATTGCTGAAGACCGAAATTACAGTGAAGAAGTTGCCTTTACCATCGATAAGGAGGTCAGAAGCATTATTGATAGTGCTTATGAACAAGCTCGGACACTAATTGTTGATAATCGTGATAAACTAGATAAACTCACAGCAATTTTGTTGGAAAAGGAAGTCTTAGAGAGAGAAGAAATTGATAAAATTTTAGATATAAACGGGAATGAAATTCCTGAAATCTTGTCAGAAGAAGATAAAAATAAACAAGCTGCAGCTGAACAATTATTGTCAGATATACCTTCGGACCAGGAAGGGAGGATTAATACAAAATGAAGAGTAATACCCTTCGGATTGGTTTAACCGGGGTTGCTTCAGCTATTGTAGGGAAAGAAAATACTGCCGATAAGTTCGAAAAAGAGATGGTTCCGGCATTTGCTACTCCTATGTTGGTATCGCTTATGGATAATGCTGCCTTTTATGCAGTTAAGAATCATTTAGCTGATGGATATGAAAGCGTGGGAACCCGGATTAGTATTTCCCATATTGCTGCTACGCCACCGGGAATGAAAGTTACTGCTCGGGCAACTTTAATAGAAATTTATAGGAACCGATTAGTTTTTGAAGCCGAAGCATTTGATGAAATCGAAAAAATCGGTGAAGGAAAATTAGAACGATTTGTGGTTAGAAGGGACAGCTTTTTAAAGAAACTTGATCAAAAAACACGAATAATATCAAAATAATAGGATATAATCCTATACTTTAAGTTTTTAAATATGAAATGGTGATGAAAAATGCGGCAATTTGCAGTGTTTGGATTAGGTATATTTGGGAAGAATATAGCCTTAGCGCTTTATCAACAAGGTTTTATGGTTTTAGCAGTCGATATTGATGAAACACCGGTGAGAGATTTAGCAAGTGAGGTAAGCGAAGTTGTTCAAGCTGATACAACTGATGAAAAGGTTTTAGAGGCACTTGGAGTCAAGAATTTCGATGTTGCTATTGTCAGCATTGGAAATGATATACAATCCAGCGTCCTGACAACCTTAGCTTTAAAAGATATGGGAGTACCGTTTATCGTAGCTCGAGCTATTAATGAAAATCATGGAAAAATTCTTAGTAAAGTTGGAGCTGACCGAGTCATTTTTCCTGAAAAAGATATGGCGATTAAAGTTGCGAAAACTCTGACCTTTCAAAATGCGATACGAACTGAAGAACTATTTCCTGGTTATAATATTGTTGAATCAAAGCTTCCTGTAGTTTTGGCAAATACAACTTTAAGCAAGTCACAACTAAGAAACCGCTTTGGTGTTACTGTTTTAGCCATTAGAAGGGCAGATGAATACATAGTATCTCCTGCCGCCAGTGAAATATTGAACAAAAACGATATCATCTATGTCTTAGGGGATGAGAATCAGCTCAAGAAGTTTTTCCGTGAATTAACATCAGAACGAACCGATAATGGGGGATCTTAATGAAAGCACAAGCTGAATGTTTTGGCTGTAATATTCGACAAGCCTTAGAAGCAATAGAGAAAGCAGGGAAAGATCAGCAATTTGCTTGGCAAGTGTTAAAAAGAATATGTAAAAATTATGCTCAAGCCGATTCAAACTGGACACCGGCTTTTATGACAACTGTTGCTCATCGCATTACACAGGACATGATTGGTATCGAAGATATCTTTTATGAGGAAAAAAGATATTATAATCAAATGGCCTTGGAGCTTTATCCTCAATTAAAAGAATATGTGGAAAAAAGTCAAAGCCACTTGGAAACAGCTTTACGGATTGCAATTGCTGGAAATATAATTGATTTGGGTGTTTACAAAGAAATCATGGTAGATGAAATTCTCTATCAGATTGAACATACTCCCTGGGGAATTTATGATTGGATTGATTTTCAATCTGATCTGAAATCTTCTAAGAATCTTCTCTATATCAGTGACAATGCTGGTGAAGTCGTATTTGATCGAGTGTTTTTAGAAGAAATAAATCAAGGGAGAAAAATATATTTTATTGTTAAAGAAAAACCAATTTCCAATGATGCTCTCAGGGAAGACGCTGTAGAAGCTGGTATAGATAAAATAGCAACAATATTAACCACAGGCCAGGGTGAAATTGGGATAGATATTGAACGTGCTCCTCAGGACGTACAAGAGATATGGCGAAAAGCTGATTGTATTTTTTCTAAAGGACAGGGAAACTTCGAAACTCTGAGCGATCGACCAGAGGGCATCTATTTTCTCTTAAAAGCAAAATGTAAAGCGGTATCTCGAGAGCTGGGTGTAGAACAGGGAGCATTAATTTTAAAGAAAAATAGGAACTAGAAGAGATATGATTACGGTACTGGGATTTCTATACTTATTTTTATTTTCTTGACAACCCAGTGATATTGTAAATAATATCAATTATTAGTCACTTGCTAAAGTAATTGTTAATCTTTATCATATAAATGGTATATATCTAAAAAATCGGCTTTTTATTTGCAAAAAACCAATTTTCATGTAAAAATAGTGAATAAGTTTTTGATTTATTATGACGGGTTTAAAAATGCCCAATCCAATACTGTCAAGGAGATCGTCAAAAGGTGAATATAACTAATGTTCAAGCCTGTGGCGGGATAGTAAGGAAAATCGAAGGGCAAACTCAATATGTTCTCCTCATTAGAAAAAAGAACTCCCCACTATGGACTCTTCCCAAAGGACACCAAGAAAACCATGAATCTGATCAGGAAACTGCAATAAGAGAAGTTCAAGAAGAAACCGGTTATCAATGCAATATTGAAAAAAAAGCAGGTGAAATCAAATTTCAATACCAAAAAAATGGTCAGAGCTTCTTTGAAAGAGTTAAATATTTTGTTATGATACCTGAAAACAATATAAATGCTTTTGATACTGAAGAAATCGAAGAAGTTCGTTGGGTGGAAATTAAAGAAGCAAAGAATTTTCTTTTTTATCAGAACGAAAAAGATCTTATTCAAATTGTAATCGAAAAAAATTTTTGAATTTAAAAATTGAGAAAGGGGGAAAAGTAAAAAAAATATTGAATACAGCGCTTGAAATTTTTGGTGAAATATTGTAAAAGGAGGGGGAATGTTGGTTTCCCCGAGATGACAGGGAAACGGATCCCCAAAAATAGCAGTTCAATGCGGACTAAGGAGGTAGGCAAATGGAGCTTCTCAAGATCTCTTCCAAAACAAGACCAGCAGCATTAGCGGGGGCTCTGGCAGGGGTAATAAGGGAACATGGGAAGGCAGAGATGCAAGCTGTTGGAGCAGGAGCGGTTAATCAGGCGGTAAAGGCGATAGCTATTGCTAGGGGTTATCTTGCGCCAAGCGGTGTAGATCTGGTTTGTATTCCGGCCTTTGTTGATGTTAAGATTGATGACAACGAGAAAACTGCAATAAGATTCATAGTTCTTCCTGGATAGGGGAAATCAGGATTTAAATTAAAAGGAGGTAAGCGGAGGGATGAACAAACAAGAATTAGTAAATGTATTATCGGAAAAAATTAACAAAAACCGCAAAGATAAAATATCTAAGAAAGATATGGCGATGATTGTTGATAATTTATTTGATTCTATCCAAAAGGAGTTAAAAAAAGGAGGGAAAATTCAACTCGTTGGTTTTGGGACCTTTGGAGTGAAAACCAGAGCTGGTCGGAGAGGCAGGAATCCACAGACTGGAAAAGAGATCCAAATCCCTTCCACAAAGGTACCATTTTTCCGACCTGGTAAAGGCTTAAAGGAAATTGTAAAATAATTTTTTAGAATTATATTATATTGTGATTAATAAAAAAGAAGGGGCATCGCCCCTTCTTTTTTATTCGTAAAGTATAAATATCTTTTAATTATTGAACAAGGAGACATCGATATGCTATGCGATTACCATGTTCATACTCATCGCTGTGGTGATGCTCAAGGTAACTATGAAGAGTACATTGAGAACGCTTTGAAGGTAGGATTAACCGAGATTGGCTTTTCGGGTCACTGTCCCCAATATTTTTTACCCAAAGAGAAAAGAACTCGCCATTGTGCAATACCTGATGAAGAACTGGAAATCTATGTTGAAGAAGTGGAATCTCTTAAAACAAAATATAGAGATACAATTGCCATAAAAACCGGCTTAGAAGTTGATTATATCCCTGGAAAAGAAAAAGAAGCTTTATCGGTTGTTGAATTCTATGATTGGGATTACCTGTTTTTGTCAGTTCATTTTTTAGGCGATTGGGCTTTCGATCACCCCAAATATATTCATTACTATGAAAATCGAGATATTAATGAAATATATCGATCATACTATAAAACTTTGATGCAAGGTATTGAGACTGGTTGTTATAATATTATTGCACATTTTGATCTACCGAAAAAATTTCGTTTCCGACCAACCGAAACTATTATTGAAGAAGACCAAGCAATTGAATTGTGTAAAAATTTTAATATGGCAATTGAATTGAATACCGCAGGATACCGAAAACCAATTGGAGAATCTTATCCCTCAGAAGATATTTTAAGAAAATGTTTTCAAGCTCAAATTCCAATTTGTCTTGGTTCTGATGCTCATCGTCCTGATGAGGTAGGAAAAGATTTTAAATCGGCCTTAGATTTACTTAAAAAAGTGGGATATACTCGTTTGACTCAATTTAATAAAAAGAGAAAAACCTGTTATCCTATAGGTAAGGAATAAAAAAGCTATTATCTCGATAATTTATTTGAGTGAAGGAAGAGGAATTAGGGAGAGATTAAAATGAGGTTAATTATAACTATGATTTCTATAGTCATCATCGTGCCTATCCTCTTTATAAAAATAGCCCAAGACCATCCCCAATCGATCTTCTTTCGAAATTTTATTTGGATCATAATTATAGCTTTAGTTCTCATTTTTTTATCTGCTATAGGAGGGAAAAAAAGTGATTGATCTTTTGACCTCAGTTAACAACCTCCCCCGAAAAACAAAAATTGTTGCTACCATTGGACCTAGTGTCGCAAATCCAGAAAAAATTGTGAAGTTAATACAAGAGGGAGTAGATGTTTTTCGTTTAAACTTTTCACATGGTACTCTGGAAGAACACTTTTCTGCCCTTCAAACCATTCGAAAATACGATTCCCAAAAAAAGGAGTTTCATGGTGTAATTGGTGATCTTCCTGGCCCAAAACTCAGAATCGGAGAATTACAGGGAGAGGAGGCAGAGCTATTAGATGGAGCAATCATATATATAATACATTCACCTCTTCCTGGTTCCTTGCCGGTAATTACCGTTGAAAATGATATATTATTTGCTCTTCTTAAAACTGGAGATATTTTTTTTATTAATGACGGTTTGGTACGTTTAAGGATTCTTTCCAATCAGAATCATATAATTTTGTGTAAAGTTGAAAAGGGAGGGGTTATTTCTTCACGAAAAGGAATAAATATTCCCTATCTGCCCGATAGTTTTCCTTCTATAACCGCCCGGGATCTTCTCATTTTAGAAGCGATTAAAGATTGGGATTTGGATTTTCTTGCCCTTTCATTTGTTCGAGGAGTAAAGGATATTCTTACTTTGCGTAAAAAAATTAGTCCATTCCCGAAACCCTTTTCTATTATTGCCAAAATAGAGAAACCACAGGCTTTGGATGAAATCGAAGATATCATTGAAGCATCGGATGGAATAATGATTGCCCGGGGTGATCTTGGAGTTGAGATACCAGTTGAATCGGTTCCTTTTTGGCAAAAAAAGATAATATTTGAATCACGCCGTAGATGTAAACCAGTTATCGTAGCAACACAAATGTTGGATAGTATGATAAGAAATCCAATTCCAACCAGAGCCGAAGTAAGTGATGTTGCAGGTGCTATTTATGATGGAACCGATGCGATTATGTTATCAGGTGAGACAGCCATGGGCGACTTTCCTATGGAATCGGTTCAAATGGCTAGCAAAATTGCTCAATATACCGAAAATCACGCTGATTTTGTTCCTGATGTCCAGATAATTATATCTAACAATAATGATTTGTCCAGTGCAATATCTTTTGGTGCCTGGGAAATAGCTCGAAATCTTAAGCTTCCTGTAATTGTAACATCTACTTATTCGGGAAGTACTGCCCGAAGAATATCCCGCTTTCGACCTAATATTCCGATATTGGCTTTTTCACCACAATGTCATATTCTCCGCCATCTAAAACTTTCCTATGGAGTAATTCCCTTTTCGATGAATTTATGTACTGAACCATCTGAGTTAATCGAAGAAATGAAAAGACTTACCCTTGCTTCTCGTTTCGGGAAAAAAGGAGATAAAATTGTTATTACAGCTGGAGTTCCATTACAGAAATCAGGTTTTACCAATTTACTCCAAGTTGAAGAAATTTAATATTAGGTCAAAAATAAGATATTTCAATAACTTTATAGTATTATAATTTTACTTTGAATCAATAGGAATATTTGAAATACAGATAGTTGAGGAGCTCGTTTATGGATTTTATTGATCTCCTTCGTTCTTATCCGGTGATTCCCGCTCTGCGTTTTGAAGGACAAAAAAAGATAGACTTATCTTCCATTCAAATTGGTGGACCTTGTTTTCTTCTCGATGGCAATATAAATACTATTAAATTAATTTTGGAAAAAATAGAAAAACATTTCTCAACCTTTTTTTTACATCTCGATTTGTTTTCCGGTCTTTCTGCCGATCAAGATGGCTTAATCTTTTTAAAAAAACATTTCCAGGAGATCAACGGAATTATATCGACCCGATCTCGTACTATATCATTAGCTAAAAAGCAAGGTTTTATAACAATATTTAGAATTTTTCTTTTAGATAGCGAAAGTTTAAATACTGGATTGAAAGTTGCTTCTCAATTATCTCCCGATGCAATTGAGATACTACCCGGAATTATATTTCCCTTCATCCAAAAACAAATTCCCATAAAAAGTCTTCCTCCAATTATTTGTGGAGGATTTATTCGAAATCATAAGGAAGTTAAAGCAATTTTACGATCCGGCGCAACAGCCATATCAACCAGCTCACCAGATTTATGGACGATAGAATAAAAGCTTTTATTATAAAAAATCTATTTTTACTTGGTAAAATAAGAAGCAAATATTCATGGTAATTAACTCAATAATATTAGTATTTTTGCAGGAGGAAATAGATGAGCTTAGTGCTGAATAGAGAATTCATATTCCTCATTGTTCAGAATATCCAATCTCTTTTAGACCAGTTAACGATCAAGTTACTTAATTGCTATCCAAAAGCTCGAATTATTACCGCTTTAAACGAAACCATAGGTCTTGATATTGCTCAAAAGGAAAAACCCGAAATAATATTTTTAGGAATTACTAAATTTGATTAGAAGAAAAGACTTTTTTGTCAATCAATCCAAAACCATGAATTAACTAAAAATATACCGATCGTTATATTCCCTTTTGAAAAGTTAAATTTCCAAACCCCACAAAAAGCTTTGGATTTTGAGATAGCTGGATTTCTCAGGTATCCCTATCATGAATATGAGTTGATTGTGCTTGTGAATACCCTGATGAAAACAATACCCACCCACTTTAATCAAAATATCGAGACAAATAATGCCTTGTTTCAATATGAAAGACGCATCCAGGAATTGGAAAATGAATTGAATGAAAAGAAACATTCCGAAGAAGAGATGAAAGAAAATATTGCTAAATATCATTCTTTTTTTGAAAACAGCCTCGATGCAATGTTATTGACTCAACCTGATGGGACAATCTACGCTGCCAATCCCGAAGCTTGTAGAATGTTTGGTTGGACTGAGTAGGAAATTATTAAATTAGGAAGAAATGGTTTGGTCGATGATAAAGATCCACGGCTTCCTCTCTTGTTGAAAGAAAGGAAAGAAAAGGTAAAAGCTAAAGGTGAATTGTTGTTTATCCGAAAAGACGGAAGCCGCTTTCCAGCCGAATTGGCATCAGCTCTATTTTATAATTCCCACCATCAAGAGAGAACCATCATCATTGTTTGGGATATAACTGAACGCAAAAAGTTTGAGGAAGCTTTAAAAAAGAGCAAAGAAAAATTCCGTCTAATTGCAGAAAATACTGGAGACAACATCACTGTTTTGGATCTTAA
>DPKX01000253.1 GCA_003542295.1 Candidatus Atribacter hydrocarboniphilus | reverse complement strand
CTCATCGTTTTCCATTTTTATTAGTAGATAGAGTTACTATTGAAGAAATGACTGCCATTGGAATTAAAAACGTGACAATCAATGAATGGTTTTTTCAAGGTCATTTTCCGGGATTACCAACCATGCCAGGTGTGCTCATCATCGAAGCTATGGCTCAGGTGGGCGCCACAATGATGATGAATTTGGATGAGTATCATGATTGTGTTCCTTATTTTACCACGATTGATCGGGTGAAAATTAGAAAACCGGTTGTCCCGGGCGACCAATTAATTATTAAGGTCGAGCTTCTCAAGATTCGTAAAAGAATGGGGAAATTGAATTGTGTTGCCAAGGTCAACGAATCAATAGTCGCTGAGGGAGAAATCGGTTTTTCACTCGTTGAAAAGAAGGAGGAAGTGATTTGAATAATCGACCAGTGAAAATACTGGGAGTTGGAGCAGGCGTTCCCCAAAAAGTTATAACCAATTTTGATTTGGAAAAAATAGTGGACACCAGTGATGAATGGATCGTCAGTCGAAGCGGCATACGAGAGCGGAGAATCGCTTCTGAAAATGAAACCACATCTATGTTGGCAATTGAAGCGGCACGAATAGCTCTGAAAAAAGCCCAGGTAAAATCGTCTGACCTTGATTTGATTATCGTAGCTACCGTAACTCCCGATATGCTTTTCCCAGCGACGGCCTGTATTCTCCAACGTGAATTGGGTGCAGAAAAAGCTGCTTGTTTTGACCTGGAAGCTGGCTGTACTAGTTTTGTTTATGCTCTTTCCATTGCAGAAAAGTATCTTTCCGCCGGGGGTGGGAATTTCGCTTTAGTGGTAGGAGCCGAAACTTTATCGAAAATTCTCGATTGGGAAGATAGAGCGACCTGTGTGCTATTTGGTGATGGAGCCGGAGCAGCTGTGTTAGGTCTGGGAGAAAAACCGGGTATTATTTCAACTCATTTAGGTGCTGATGGAGGAGGAGCTAACTATATTGAAGTTCCAGCCGGTATTTCCCGTATGCCAGCCTCAATTGATACGGTCCAAAATCGACTCCATTATATAAAAATGGCAGGAAATGAAGTCTTTAAATTTGCCGTAAAAATTATGGAAGAGGCTTCGCTGAAAGTTTTAGAAAAAGGGAAGATAAAGATTGAAGATGTCAATTTATTTATCCCCCATCAGGCTAATATACGGATCATCAAATCAGCTGCGAAACGTCTTGGCATTGTCGAAGATCGTATCTTTGTAAACATTCATAAATATGCAAACACTTCCTCTGCCTCGATACCTTTGGCACTCTTTGAAGCAGTTCAAGAAAATCGAATCCAGGAAGGAGACATTATATTGTTAGTTGGTTTTGGTGCAGGCTTGACTTGGGGTTCAGCTCTTATTCGATGGTAAGGGAGGTTTCAACTTTGGATAGAAGAGTCTTGGTTACCGGAATTGGGGTGGTTAGCCCAATAGGAATTGGAAAAGAAAAATTTTGGCAAGCCCTGATTAATGGAGAATCGGGAATTGATACCATTACCAGGTTTGATGCCAGTTCATATGATAGCCAAATAGCGGGAGAGGTTAAAGACTTTAATTGTGATGATTATTTACCTCGCAAAGACGCTCGCAGAATGGATCGCTTTTCTCAATTTGCCGTAAGTGCTTCCATCATGGCTTTTCAGGATTCACAAATAAATTTAGATAAGCTCAATCACGAGCGTTCGGGTGTTATATTGGGTTCGGGTATAGGAGGGATTTTTACTTTTGAAGAACAACATGAAGTGTTGATGAATCGTGGTCCCCAAAAAGTCAGCCCTTTTTTTATTCCGATGATGATTGTTAATATGGGAGCGGGAAACGTAGCCATACAGTTGGGCTTAAAAGGTCCGAATAGTTGCGTATCAACTGCCTGCGAGTCATCTACTCATGCGATTGGAGAAGCCTTTCGGATCCTACAGCGAGGTGATGCTGACTTAATGGTTGCGGTTGGCTCGGAAGCATCAATTACACCACTTGCCTTAGCCGGTTTTTGTTCGATGAAAGCCCTTTCTACCTATAATCAAGAACCAAAAAAAGCTTCACGACCTTTTGATAAAAATCGGGATGGTTTTGTTATGGCCGAGGGAGCAGCAGCGTTGATTTTAGAAACGAAAGAATCAGCAGAACGAAGAGGTGCTCCGATCTATGCTGAGTTGAAAGGGTATGGTGCCAGCTGTGATGCTTACCACATAACTGCACCCGATCCAGAAGGTGAAGGGGCGGCTCGTTCTATGCTTTATGCCATTCATGACGCCGGACTTCGGATTGAGGATATCGATTATATCAATGCTCATGGAACATCAACACCGTTAAATGATAAGATGGAATCACTGGCAATTAAAAAGGTTTTTGCCGATAGTGCCTATCAATTAAAAATTAGTTCAACCAAATCTATGATTGGCCATCTTTTAGGAGCAGCTGGGGCTATGGAAGCAGCAGCAACTGTCTTGGGAATATATCATCATATCATTCATCCAACCATCAACCTTGAAGAAGCAGATGAAGATTGTGATTTAAACTATGTCCCCATAAAAGCCCAAAAAATGGAAATTCGCAATGCAATTTCTAACTCATTTGGATTTGGAGGGCATAATGGTTCTTTGGTTTTTGGAAAATTTAAGGAGTAACTATCATGTCTGGATGGTGGGTTATAGGGATAAATTATCTCGTCGGATCGCTTCCTTTTGGGGTGATTATTGGATGGTTGCTTAAGGGGATAGATATACGGAAATATGGGAGTGGGAATATCGGCGCTACCAATGTTTCTCGAGTATTAGGATTTGCCCCGGCATTATTAGCTGGAATTGCTGATGCTTTAAAAGGTTTTTTAGGGGCTTATTTAGCGACACGTTTTATCCAAAATCCCTTCCTTTGGTTCTTAGCGGTTTTCATGATTGTTATAGGTCATAATTGGTCAGTGTTCCTTCATTTTAAGGGTGGGAAAGGTGTTGCTACAACAGTAGGAATTCTCTTTTATCTTTCCTATCAAGCTGCGATTATTAGCTTTCTTTCTTGGATTGGAATGGTTTTGGTTAGTCGTTATTCCTCTTTAGGTTCTTTGACTGGTGCACTCTTAATGCCCATAGGTTTGTATCTTTTTAAAAAGCCTCCAGAAATTATTTGGTGGGGAATATTCGCCTGTGCTCTGGTGTTTTTAAGACACAGTGAGAATATCAAAAGGTTAGTAAGTGGGAAAGAACATAAAATTGGCAAAAAGGGGCGTGAATAAAATGGCAGATTCGGTTATCGAACTGAACAAAGCGAATTTTGATGTTGAGGTTCTTCAATCAACTACACCGGTATTGGTTGACTTCTGGGCAAGTTGGTGTATGCCTTGTCGAATGATGGCTCCAGTTGTGGAGGAAATTGCCCACGACATGAAAGACAAGATAAAAGTTGGAAAATTAAATACCGATGATAGTGGTGAAATAGCCGCTCGCTATGGGATTAGTGCTATACCGACTCTTATTGTATTTAATGGAGGAAAAGAAGTAGACCGGATTGTTGGTTATGTTGCCAAAAAGGCCATTGAAACCAAAATTAATAATATCTTATAATTAAAGATATGATGAATAAAAAAGGCCTGATCAATATTGCTCTGATTTTTTTTCTAATAGGATTCTTTGCTGAAACAGTCTGGGGTTTACGATTGAATGATGATCAGGTCTATGGGTATAATTGT
>DPKX01000148.1 GCA_003542295.1 Candidatus Atribacter hydrocarboniphilus | reverse complement strand
AGGTTCGGTCATTCAACTGGATAGTTATCAAGGAAATTTAAAAGATGAAGTGGTTTTTGAACGAGTTTTATTGATTCGTAATCAAGACCAAGTTGTTGTCGGTCGCCCCTATGTGGAGGGTGCCAAAGTTAAAGGCATGGTATTAAGAAATGGGAAATCCAAAAAAGTTGTGGTTTTTAAATATAAACCGAAGGTGAAATACCGACGCTTAACTGGTCATCGTCAACCAATGACTTTAATAAAAATTCAATCAATTGAATCCTAACCCTTGAGGAGGCTTTAATAACCATGGCACATAAAAAAGCAGGCGGAAGCGGGAAAAATGGACGCGATAGTAACGCTCAAAGGCTTGGTGTAAAAAAATTTAGTGGTCAGTATGTTTTGGCTGGCAATATTCTTATTCGACAGCGAGGAACCAAGATCAAACCAGGAATAAATGTAGGGACCGCTAAGGATTACACCCTTTTTGCTCTTCAAGCTGGATATGTTGTTTATCAAGAGAAAGCCGGAAGGAAATATGTCTCGATTCTCCCTGAGATGCCTTCTCGGGATTCATAATTGGCATCAATGGATTTGATAATAAGAAAATCTCCTTTTAATTATCCAACTCGTGTTAACCCATTATTGGAGAACCGTATAGTTGATTGAGTATCTTGGAGCGTTGAATTGTTTGTTGACCAAGCCATAATAAGAGTTCGTGCCGGTCGTGGTGGCGATGGTGCGATCAGTTTTTTACGAGAAAAATATGTCCCTCGAGGTGGGCCAGCAGGTGGGAATGGCGGAAAAGGAGGGAACGTAATTGCTATTGCGTTATCTCAGAAAAAAACTTTATACGATGTTGCTATTCAGAAAGTTTACGAAGCAGCAAATGGTGAACCAGGTAAAGGGAAAAATCAATTTGGAAAAGATGGAGCTGACGTGGTTTTAATGGTACCGGTTGGCACTCAAATTATTGATCAAAAAGATAATCAAATCATAGCTGATTTAACTGAAGATAAGCAAGAAGTCATAATAGCCCGAGGTGGGCGAGGAGGGCGAGGGAATAGTTCATTTGCAACATCGACCAATCAAGCTCCCCGCATTGCTGAAAAAGGAGAATTGGGTGAAGCGAGAGAGATTCGCTTAGAACTTAAATTAATTGCTGATGTAGGTATTAGTGGTTTTCCCAATGCTGGAAAATCAACGCTCCTTTCAGTAGTAAGCGCTGCAAAACCTCGAATTGCTGATTATCCATTTACTACTCTTCATCCAAATTTAGGCGTTGTGAACCATCGTGACCAGCAGTTTATTATGATCGATGTTCCGGGCATTATTGAAGGTGCCAGCCGTGGTGCTGGTTTAGGTTTAGAATTCTTACGACACATAGAAAGGACACGTTTGATACTCCATTGTGTGGATTTATCCCAATTCTATTCTGAGAACAATCCCTATGACGATTTTTTGACTCTTCGTCGGGAATTTGAAGCTTATAGCTCTTTTTTGGCAGCCAAACCTTTTTTTGTCGTGGCCACCAAGCTTGACCTTATCAAAGCTGCTCAAAATTTTGATGAATTTAAATCAACTCTTGAGCAGCAGGGTATTCCGGTTTTTGGGGTTTCTTCTTTAACCAAGGAAGGAATGAATCAACTGCTTGATGCGATTATCGAATTTTTAAAAAATGCCCCTGAAATTTTTACCGAAGAAATTCTTTCTCAATCCAAAAATACCCCATTGAGTCTTACTCGATCCTGTCATTATCGATTTTCAACGCCTTTTCTTGATCGTTTAATTGCTGAAATCGATTGGAATTCCGATAATGCTCTTTCGATTTTTAACCAAAAGTTGGTTCATTCTGACTTTCTAAAATATTTTTCTGCTATTCAACCCGGATCAGTAGTTGAAATAGGAAATTTGAATTTTATCTGGACTGGAAAACGCCTTGAAGCCTATAAAACCACTTCCAAATGAACATTTTAATAAACCGATGAAGCGAATTGATTTTATTGAAAACAGCCGGGTGGTCGTTATAAAAGTCGGGAGTTCATTGTTAGTTAAAAATTTTGTTTTAGAAATTCCCCGATTAGAGGAATTAGCTCAAAACATTCATCAACTCCGTCAAAGAGGTAAAAAGGTCATTTTAGTAACTTCAGGAGCAATGGCCTGTGGGATGAGTCGTTTAGGCTTGAAACGAAAAAGAAACGATATTCCGTTCAAACAAGCAATGGCAGCAGTAGGTCAAGGTATTCTTATGCAGAATTATTGCCAGGTATTTTCTCAAATTGGTATTCCAGTTGCCCAGATATTATTGGCGCCGGAAGACGTTCATAATCGACATAAATATCTCAATGCCCGTAATACCTTTCAAACCCTTCTCGATTTCGATGTTTTGCCGATTGTAAACGAAAACGACACCGTTGCCATAACAGAATTAAAATTTGGTGATAATGATCGCCTATCAGCCCTGGTGGCTTCACTAATCAATGCCCAGCTGCTTATCATCCTTTCTGACATTGAGGGACTGTTTACCTCTGATCCCAAAAAAAACTCCGAAGCCATCCTCATAAAAGAAGTTGTGAGGATAGATGATAATATTGAAAGAATGGCTGGTCGGGAGGGGAGTAATATTTCAACTGGTGGGATGAAAAGTAAAATTATGGCCAGTCGTATGGCTACCTTTTCGGGTATAGGGGTCGTCTTGGCTTTGGGGAAGGATTTTTCTATTATTCAAAAAATATTTGCTGGCGATGAAGTTGGAACTTTCTTTTGCCCTCAGACCAAGGTCCTCAAAAACCGGAAGCGTTGGATTGCCTTTGGAATGATGACCCGAGGTCGGGTTATCATCGATGAGGGTGCCTATTTCGCTTTAATGAGAAATAAAAGTTTATTACCAGCAGGGATCAAGGGAGTAGAAGGCGTTTTTGATTCAGGTGACTGCATTGAAGTTGTCAATGAAGAAGGTCAATCGGTTGCCAAGGGTTTGGTAAACTTTTCATCGACAGAGTTAAAGAAAATCCGTGGTTTACATACGACTGAGTTACAAGAAGTTTTTTTTGATCAAGAGATAAATGCTGAAGTGATTCATGTTGATAACTTAGTGTTATTCAATCGGGAGGAGAAAGACAATGGCTGAAGATATGAAGGTTCAGGTTCAGAAAGCAAAAAAGGCTGCTCAATTGCTGGCGACGGTTTCAACCCAGAAAAAAAATGATTTTCTTGGGGATTTGGCTCAACGTTTAGAAGGAGAACAATCTCGGATTGAGCAGGAAAACCAAAAAGATGTAAAAATTGCCGCAGAAAACAATATGGAATCCGGGTTTATTGATCGTTTAATCCTCAATAAAAAAAGAATTCACGGAATGGCAGATGGTTTAAGGCAAGTAGCTGCACTTGCTGATCCGGTTGGGGAAGTTATGTCAGGTTGGAAAAGGCCGAATGGTTTATTAGTAACCAAAGTGAGAGTTCCACTAGGAGTCTTGGCGATTATTTATGAAGCTCGACCCAATGTGACCATCGATAGCATCGGATTGGGAATTAAATCAGGAAACGCCTTAGTTTTGAGGGGAAGTAGCTCCACTCTCAATTCGAACCGATTACTAACCCTTTTAGCTCGTGAATCCCTCCTTCAATGTTCTCTTCCTGAAAATTCAGTTCAACTCATTGAAAGCACTAGTCATGATGATATTGCTCAGTTGTTAGCTTTGAGAGAATTTATTGATGTCGCGATCCCCCGAGGAGGAGCAGGTTTGATTCATAATGTTGTGAATCATTCTCAAGTGCCAGTTATTGAGACGGGTGTTGGGAACTGTCATGTTTATGTTGATAAAGAAGCTGATTTAGCGATGGCAGAAAGGATTGTGGTGAATGCGAAAACTCAACGGCCAAGTGTATGTAATGCAGCGGAAACATTATTAGTTCACCAGGGAATTGCTAAGGTTTTTCTCCCCCAAATCACCAGTTCTCTCAAACAAGCTGGAGTTGAGATTCGAGGCTGTGAACAAGCTCGTCAAATCATTCCTGATTTGATTCCAGCTACCGACGAAGATTGGAAAATTGAATATCTCGACTTGATTATAGCTATTAAGGTGGTAAAGGACCTTAACGAAGCTATTGAACACATCAATACTTATGGAACTCACCATTCAGAATCAATTATTACTGAAAACTATTCGAATGCCAGAAATTTTATGGATAAGATTGACTCGGCGGCGGTTTATGTCAATGCTTCGACTCGTTTTACTGATGGAGAACAATTTGGTTTGGGAGCTGAAATAGGTATTAGTACACAGAAACTTCATGCCCGGGGACCTATGGGATTGCAAGAATTAACCACAATAAAATATGTGGTTTATGGAACCGGACAGATTCGAAACGCTTAGAAAAGATAAATAAGATAACGATTATTTGAACCAGATATTCCAAGGAGAGATAGTTTCAATGAAAAAAGGTATTATGGGTGGCACTTTTGATCCGATCCACTTAGGACATTTAGTTACCGCTGAAGAAGTGAGAGATTATTTTCATTTAGACGAGGTAGTTTTTGTTCCCTCGGCACGGCCACCCCATAAAGTTGGACAGGTGATAACCAATCCTGAACATCGCTATTTAATGGTGGTGTTGGCGACTATTACCAATCCCTATTTTCGAGTTTCCCGAGTAGAGTTGGAACGAGTTGGACCTTCCTATGCTGTTGATACTCTGCGATATTTTCGTAAATTTTGGGGGGATGATAGTGAAATCTTCTTTATAACCGGAGCCGACGCTTTTGCGCAGATTTCAAGCTGGAACAACCCTGAAGAGCTTTTCCGGTTATGTACCTTTGTAGCAGCAACTCGACCTGGCTATAAAATGGTGAGCATGGAAGAGAAATATCGGCAAAAGGTGAAAATGATAGAAGTCTCTGCTCTGGCTATTGCCTCATCAGAAATTCGGCGACGGGTAAAAAAGGGAGAATCAATTAAATATTTGGTTCCCGAGGCTGTTGAAAACTATATTAAAAAAAACGGGCTTTATGTCAATGAATAACTTTATTACTAAACAACTAAAAAGCATGATTTCTCCTTCACGATTCAATCATTCAGTTCGAGTAGCCGAGGAAGCCAGGAAATTAGCTGTTCATTTTGGTGAAGATCCTGAAAAGTCTTATATTGCAGGTCTTCTCCATGATTCAGCAAGAGCTCTTTCTTGTAAGGAGATGATCCAATATCTCCCGCCCTTTTTTCTTCCAATTGGTTATTCTATTCCGGCTATATTTCATGCTTTTGCGGGTCCCCGATTTATTGCTAGTCAGTTCGATATTAACGACTATTCAATACTTCGAGCGGTTTGCTGGCATGCAACTGCCTGTGAAGATATGAGTAATTTTGATAAAATACTTTTTGTAGCTGATTTATCCGAAAGTGGACGTCGATTCAAAGAAAGTGATACAATTCGAGAAGCCTTGCAAAGAGGACTTCAAGCAGCTTTTATAAAAGCCATAGAAATGAAAGTGAATTATTTACTTGCAACAAAAAAGATTATTTATCCAGCTAGCATGGAAGCTTGGAACAAAATTATTGGAATATACTTAGAGGAAACGAATGATAAAACGCAGAAGAAAGAAAAGCTATAAATATTTGTATTTAATCATTGGATTTATTATAGGCGGAATCTTTTTTTTTGGTCTCAATAATCATAATGTTCGAAATAAATTGGTGCAAACGGTTATGGGTTATGCTCCACCAGAAAATACCACTATTTTAATTGTTGGGCAAGATAGCATTAAGCCCTTACGAAGTGATACCATTATTTTACTTTGTCTAAACACCAAGAGTGAAGAAATCCTTTTATTTTCTATTCCGCGCGATACCCGCATTGAAGTGCCGGGTAATGGTTATGATAAAGTCAACCATTCTTATGCCAAGGGCGGGATCCAACTTCTCAAGGAAACTATTGAAAAAAACTTAAACATTCGTGTTCCTTATACAGTGGAGATCAATTATCAAGGATTTGAAAAGGTTATTGACCTATTGGGTGGAGTAGAAATTGACGTAGAAAGTGATATGAAATACACCGATCGAGCCCAGGATTTGGTAATTGATATTTCTGCAGGTAAACAGCGGCTGAAAGGGGATAAAGCCTTACAATATGTTCGATTTCGTAATGATAGGTTAGGAGATATTGGTCGAATCAAAAGGCAACAAAATTTTCTTCAGGCTTTGTTTAATGAGATTGATAACCCCTTAACCCTTCCGAAAATGCCCCAAATTATCCAAGAGCTCAGGCATGCTTTAGTTACCAATTTTTCCAATGAGGAACTCATTAACCTGGGTCTTTGGTTTAAGGACTTAAATGAAAGAGTGATGATAACCGATATGATGCCAGGAGAAGCAACCTATATAGATGGAGTAAGTTATTGGGAACCAGATTTAGACACAACAAAAGAGTTGATTGCCGAATTCTTTCTCAAAGAAGAAAAAGTCGAGGAACAGTCGAATGAATCCTAAGGAAAAATGTTTAATCGTTTTGGAAGTTGCTGATGAAAAGAAAATGCAAGATGTTGTCGTTCTTGATCTGAGAAATGTATTTCCTGTGGCTGATTATTGGATCATCGGAAGTGCTGCGACCTTTATTCAAACCAAAGCCATTGCTGAGGAAATAAAAAAGACTTTGGATTCCTACTCAGTTCAACCTTTTCATATTGAGGGATTCGATGCTGGTGAATGGATTCTTATGGATTACGGTGACGTTATTGTTCATATTTTTCGAGAGGAAGAGAGACAATATTATCAGTTGGAAAAGTTATGGAGAAATGCCCATTTGGTTTATTCAAAAGAATTGCAGGCTAACAAGTTCAACGAAATAGATTGACATTGTAATGGAGAAGATGTTATTTTACAGTTTCGGGTTCTCGTCTTATTTTAAGTTTAATCCCTAAGTAAAAAAGTGCAAAGAAGGCTCATTTTTATTAAAATTGTAAAAAATGCTGTTGAGACAGCGGAAGAATACGGATTTATAAAATAGATAACGAAAAAATGAAGTTGGTATGATAATGGAGGTCAAGAAATGCCAGGAAAAAAGTATCAAATAACGTCGGAGTCAGTAACCGAAGGCCATCCCGATAAAATGGCGGATCAGATTTCGGATGCCGTCCTGGATGCTATTTACGAACAAGATACCCAAGGTCGTGTTGCAGTCGAGACTTTAGTAGCAACAGGAATGGTTATGATTGCAGGTCAAATTAGTACCTCGTGTTATGTCGATATTCCACGAGTGGCAAGAGAAACTATTCGTGAAATTGGTTATACGCGGGCCAAATTTGGATTTGATTATGCAACCTGTTCGGTTCTTACTGCCATTGATGAACAATCACCTGATATTGCCTTAGGAGTCAATAAAAGTCTCGAATCAAAATTGGGTGAAACAACCGAAGACGAAGACCTTTCTCTGGGAGCTGGTGATCAGGGGTTAATGTTTGGATATGCTACCAATGAAACTATCGAGATGCTCCCATTTCCAATCGCAATGGCCCATCGACTGGCTTACCGGTTAGCAGAAGTCAGAAAGAAAGGAATATTTACTTTCCTTCGTCCTGACGGAAAGACTCAAGTTACAGTAAGTTATGTTGATGGAATCCCTCAGAATATCGATACGATAATTATTGCTGCTCAGCACCATCCCGATATTAACCATCAAACTATCGAAACAAATCTGGTGGAAAAAGTTATTCGTCCGGTGATTCCGTCTGAATATATCAACAGTCAAACTCGTTTTTTGATAAATCCAACCGGCCGTTTTGTTATCGGAGGACCTCAGGGAGATACAGGATTAACTGGAAGAAAAATAATTGTTGATACTTATGGAGGAATCGGTCGTCATGGCGGTGGGTGTTTCTCCGGCAAAGATCCAACTAAAGTTGACCGTTCAGCCAGTTATGCTGCTCGTTATGTAGCTAAAAATATTG
>DPKX01000040.1 GCA_003542295.1 Candidatus Atribacter hydrocarboniphilus | reverse complement strand
CGAGGAGCGCAGCGACGTGGCAATCTCACCCTTTAAAGTATTTGAGAAGAATAAAAAATTTAAAAAGATGAGGTCCTCACACGGGAATGCACCGCTCAGGATGACAGGTATGAAAGGTACACCCCCCTAATCATTCATAGGATGGAATTTTCAGGATAGAAATATTCATGACTTTGGAGGATTGAAATGAAAATCGGAATGTTTGGCCTTCCCTTAACTGGGAAGACAACCATATTTTCTCTTTTAGCTGGTATTCCCTATGATAGTTCCTATAAAACTGAAGCCGATGAAAAAATTTCTCGAATTAAAGATGAGAGATTAGATACCTTGGCAAAAATATATAATCCACTCCGGGTAGTTTATGCCACTTTAGATTTTGTTGATATACCCAGCTTTGATATGGCTGCCGATAAAAAGGAAAAAAACAAAATATTCCAGATGATTCAAAATGTTGATGCGCTCCTATTGGTAATCAGAGCTTTTCGGAACGACCAGGTCCCTTTCCCTTTGGGTGCCGAAACGCCCCGACAACAATTAGAAGCCCTTCGAACCGAACTTATAATAAGGGATATGGAGGTTATCGAAAATCGAATTCTTCGTTTGAAGGAGCAAAAAAGAAAGAAAAAACCGACGCCTGAAGAAGAAAGGGAAGAGGTGTTGTTAGGTTTGATCCAAAAGGAGTTGGAGGATGGAAATTTTGCTTCTCGTCTTCAATTGACCAACGAAGATAAAAAAGTTTTGGGGTCTCTGGCTTGTTTTACCTTAAAACCGATAATAACCGTTGTGAACGTCGATGACGAACAATTATTAGCTGAAGAATATCCGGGGAAACAATTAATCTTGGATGAATGTACCAAACAAAACTTTGCCTATTTGATTATATCAGGAAAAATCGAATCGGAATTGGTTGAGCTTGATGAAGAAGCAAGGAAAGAATTTATGGCTGAATTAGGTATTCAGAAAGCCGGAATCCAGCGATTAGCACAAGTCGTTTTTGATCATATCGGTTATATTTCATTTTTTACCGTTGGGAAAGATGAAGTACGTTCTTGGACCATTGAACGTGGAACGTCTATGAAAATGGCGGCGGCAAAAATCCACACCGATTTAGCAAGGGGATTTATTAAAGCGGAAGTTATGAAATTTTCTGATCTCATTCGCTTGGAGAGCGAGGAGAAAGTTAAACAAGCGGGGTTGTGGAAGTTAGCCGGAAAAGAAGAAATTGTTGAAGATGCCGATATTATAACCATTCGATCCAGCCTCTAATCAAGCTGTCTTAAAAAGATTATTCTTTAAAATTTTTTGTTTAAGGAGATGGAGTATGCCAATGATAAAAAAGATGGTTTTCATTATTCTTCTTTTTCTTTTAATATTGGTATATTTCCCAAATAGATATTCTGCTGCAGAAAATCAAAATCTGTTTGAGGGCTGGACCGACTTCTATGATGAGCTATTTGGAATATCATTCGTGTATCCTGAAAGCTGGACGAATTATACTTCGCAAGAGAGAGGAGTAGTTTTAGTCTTGCCCGATGGAGTTGGGATGTTTACTTACCGTTATTCACCGCTCTTTAAAGAAAAAATGAATTTATCTGAGTTTATTTCACAAAATCGAGAAACATTACAAGAAATGGGTGCTGAATTTATTGAGGATGAATATATAACATTTTCCAATGCTACCGCTTATAAGCTGGTATATGCTTTGCCGCTGGGGAAAGATACTCAAAAATATCTCACCGTATGGTGTTTAATTGAGGATAATGTCTATATAACAACATTCAGCCATCAATCTCAGTATTTTGACCAATACCGATTAGAAGTAGATAAAATCATTGACCATATGGCTATAATCAAAGATTAAATAAAAAAAGCCCTTTACCAATGAATTAGTAAAGGGCTTTTAGGAACAAATTGTTTGAGATTCTATTAATTGGCTGGTTTCCCTTCGGGAGGAAGAATAACCATATCGACAAAATAGATTATTGCATTGGAAGCAGCTAAAGAGGTAATGACGCTGATCTTTTTATTCACTAAAATTGGTGGATTGGTAAAAAGAACGTTCAGCATATGACCATTCAATGTTTTATAGGATTTTCCTTCACGGAAATCATCAACAGAAAGACGAACTGGTATAACGTGATAAGTTAAAATTTCGATTAATTTCTGCTTATTCTCAGGTAACAATAGCCGATCCAGTTTTCCTTCGGGAAGTTTGGCAAAAGCTTCGTTGGTTGGTGCAAAAATTGTGTATTGGCCATTGTTCAGCTTATCGTCAAGACCAGCAGCTTCAACGGCGGCTACAAAAGTACTCAGTTCATCAGCCATTTTGGCAGTATCCATGGCGTTCACATAGTTGGTAGTTTGAGCGAGAGCAATACCCGAGAGGAGCGAAAGCGATAAAGCAACTACTAAGCTGACAAGGACAAGTCTTTTTGCTGTCATTTTAATAACCCCTTTTATTGTATTAGCACTTTTTGATGTGTGCTTTGACTGAGTAACTATATCATCTTTTCAAGAAATTTGTTACAAGTATTTATAAAATTTTTTTAATTTAAAAAGCCGAGCGAAAATTTAAACGCAGTTAAGTCCATATAATTGTGTAAATTGAAAGAGCCATTTTCAAAAACCTCGGTTAGAATGTAGTTAGAGGAAAAATCTGGGGTCAGGTCTTGATTCTTGAATTTTATAAAGCTGTGGAGCTGAGGAATCGAGATTCTGGAAAAAGATTAAAAGATGAGATTCTCACGGCTTCAGAAAGCGAAGCCTCAGGATGACATTTCAGGTGTCTAATAAGATTCTCAAGCAGAAAATTGCTATTCAAGATGGCGAATTGAATCATCTAAAATCTTGATGAACTCCTATCGTTGCCTCAACTAAAAATCTTGATATAAACTATTCTACCTCCAGGTGATTTTTTTAAAACAGGAGGTAACGAAATGGAGCTCACCATGAATACCAGAAGGGAAATCATNNAGTATCAAAAAGCCACTAAGAAAGAAGAAAGATCTGAGACCAACTCCTCCTTCTCAACCAACTCTATTCCCTGCTTGGTCTCGATACTCCCTTCTTCCCACCGGTTACCAAACTGGTTTTCCAAGAGCGAG
>DPKX01000305.1:5571-7371 GCA_003542295.1 Candidatus Atribacter hydrocarboniphilus | reverse complement strand
GGCCGGGTTGGCACGAGGAGAAGCTGAAAACTATTTACTTACCTTATTGCAAAGGGCTGATGAATTAGCATTAAGAAGGGGAGCTGGGCAAGATAGTTCTAGCCAGAGGGCAGTTTTTGTGATGGGTGATAATTTTGATCAAACTTTAGAAAAATTAATATTATCGCAAAACCAGATGGTAATTCGGCTGGTGTCAGCACTGAATACTCTAAAGGGAGAGCCGGTTATTACCCGTTTTTTATTAGATGATAATAAAAAAATCTTTGCTGCTGGTCAATTGATTTATCAAAAGGAAGTCAGTGTGGATTCTGACCAGAGCAATGTTGAGCAAATACTCACCGAAATCTTAAGTGAGTTAAATACCCTTGGTGTAAAACAGGGGATTATACCGCAGAGAGGAAGAATCGGTTTAGTTTCCGCTCTGAACCTGACCGATGTAAGCCGTCAACTCTCTCAACTGAGTGATCAAGTTTTAATTAATGCTATAGCCGAAAACGATATTTATACCATTGGACCATTACGAGTTCGCTTAGAAATAGTGAAGGATAAAGTTCCATAACGGTAAAGTTACAAAGGATATGATCGTTGTAGTAAAAATAATACTGGAACATAATTCTGTATCAAGTGAATAAAGCGAAGCCAAAGCAAAAGAACTCATGAGAGTGGGAGTAGCGGATTGAATAACCATGACTTGTCGGGTTACCAGTTCGAAATGAATGAATCGAGTCAATAATAAAAATATTATTGGCAGAAGGACTAACTTAATACCGGTGGCATAAAGTATTGGAACTAAACGGCGAGACACTTGTTTCAATGAGAGTGACAAGCCAATGGCAATCATAATAACCGGAACGGTGGTATCGGCTAAGCGGTTTATGGTATCCATAAAAACCGCTGGTATTGGAACCCCATTCAGGAACAAAGCGACAACAAAAGCTAAAAAGGGCGGTAATTTTAAAATCTCTTTGAAGCTGGTAAAAGAAAATTTCTGGTCCTTGCTATATACACAAATGGCCACTCCTACGGTATAGACTACTAAAAAGTTACCCATTTGATCAAAAAAAATAGCCGGAGGAAGTGCATTTTCTCCCAGCAAAGCCATGACAAAGGGATAGCCAAGAAAAGCTGTGTTGCCAAAAGCAGCCCCCATAGCAAAGCTTGCACTACTTGCCGGGGAGAATCTCAATCGGTATTTTCCCCAACCATAAGCAAGCAGAAAAATAATGGTAATGATGGAAAAAGCCAGCGGTGGGATTTTCCAGTAAGCAGCTTCAATAGTTGCTGGTTGAAGGGACCGAAAAACCAAGCAGGGAAAAGAAATATACAGTACAAATTTATTCAATAGAGAAGCAGTGCCCGGCGGGAATATTTTAAAAATTTGCAGAATGATTCCCAAACCTATCAGGATCAGCATTACCAATAGAACCTGGTACATATTCTATGCTTTCCTGACGAGATTGGTTAAAATTCCAATTCCCTCAATTTCTATATCTACACGGTCTCCTGGTTTTAAGGGTCCAACACCTGAAGGAGTGCCGGTGGCAATGACGTCTCCAGGAAGTAAGGTCATAATTTGAGATATGTAGGCAACTAATTCGTATATTGGGAAAACTAAGTGCTTGGTGTTTGATTGTTGTCGAATTGTCCCGTTCACCCGGGTGATGATTTGCAAACTATCAGGGTTTAACTCGGGGGTTATCCATGGACCGATCGGGGCGAAAGTATCAAAAGATTTGGATCGGGTCCATTGTCCATCGATTCTCTGTAAGTCACGTGCGGTGACATCGTTAAAACAGGTAT
>DPKX01000305.1:0-5509 GCA_003542295.1 Candidatus Atribacter hydrocarboniphilus | reverse complement strand
GGGGAGTAGAATGGTTCCTCCCGGTTCAAGAACTGCGGTTGATGGTTTGATAAACAGAATAGGATGATCGGGAACTTCATGACCGAATTCTTGAATGTGATCATGATAATTTAAACCGACGGCCACAATTTTGGTTGGGAGAGTAGGTGACCCTAATTTTACTTGAGTGAGTTGATGAGAAAGTCCATTTTTTTCTGATGAATTAAAATAAGAATTGGAAAATTCTTCAATCATTGTTCCATTTTCGATAATACCACAGCTCCACTGATTGGTATCGGGTTTCTGAAACCGCAAATATTTCAAGAAAGGTCACTCCTTTTAATCAATTTTATAGAATTATTTGGTAAGAACTCGGATAATGGCTTCTCCAACTTCATTGGTTTTAGCTGCTTGGTCCTGGTTTGAAATAGGCTTCATATCATAGGTAACAAAGCGATTTTCTTGGATGACATTGGCTACAGCTTTTTCCAATTTCTGGGCTTTTTCTTTTTCACCAATATACTGAAGCATCATCATTCCCGAAAGAATCATGGCCATAGGATTTACTTTGTTTTGGTTTTTATATTTGGGAGCACTTCCATGAGTTGGTTCAAATACGGCATAATCAGTACCGATATTTGCCCCGGGAGCAACTCCTAACCCCCCAACCAAACCAGCGCCTAAGTCGGATAGAATATCACCATAAAGATTGGGGAGGACCAATACATCATAAAGCTCTGGCTTTTGAACCAATTGCATACACATATTATCAACAATACGATCTTCAAATTCTATATCGGGATAGTTCGATGCCACTTGGCGGGCAACTTGAAGGAAAAGGCCATCAGAATATTTCATAATGTTCGCTTTGTGGACAGCGGTAACCTTGCGTCGATTATTCTGACGGGCATATTCAAATGCGAAAGTAACAATCCGCTTTGATCCAAATATCGATATTGGTTTAATGCTTAAACCGGTATCGGTGCGTATTGAATGACCACTTAATTCTTTTATATTTTGGATTAAACGAGTCGTTGTTTCTTTATTTACTTCAAACTCAATACCAGCATAGAGGTCTTCGGTATTTTCCCGGATGATCACTAAGTCGATATTTTCATAGCGTGAACGAACCCCTGGATAGGTTTTGCAAGGTCGTACACAGGCAAAGAGATCCAGTTCCTTTCGAAGAGCGACATTTACACTCCGAAAACCAGTTCCCACCGGAGTCGTAATCGGACCCTTGAGGGCTACTTTGTTTCTTTTTATTGACTCAAGTACCTGATTAGGAAGCGGGGTACCATATTTTTCAAGAACATCTGATCCAGCTTCCTGGATGTCCCATTCAATTTTAAGACCAGTTGCTTCCAGAACACGAACTACCGTTTCGGTGATCTCCGGACCAGTGCCATCTCCCGGTATGAGAGTTATGGTGTGCTTCATGATTTATCGCTCTCCTTCTTAACAATTATTCCGGTAAAAAAATTTTGCTCATTTTAAAAATATTTCGAAAGGCAGCTATTAAAGAATAACACTTGTGCAATATTAATAAATATAAAGCTTTTTTTCAATCGGTAATATTTGATATAATTCGCTAATGAGTATGTTTTGTTTCCTCAAGAGGATTAGATTTAGCCTGCTCAGTTTAAAAAACCAGTTTTCTTTGTATGCTAAATATTGTGTTTTTCTTTTGCTTTAATTCATTTCGGAGAGTAGAATAATTATTTCTAAAGTGCCTGTTCATTTATTTGGAGGATTAATTGATGAATGGCGTTGAAATGAAAGGAATTACCAAGACCTTTGGGAGCGTAATAGCCAATCAAAAAATTAATTTTGATCTAAAATATGGAGAAATACATGCTCTATTAGGAGAAAATGGCGCCGGTAAATCGACATTAATGAATATCCTATATGGTCTTTACCACCCCGACTCCGGTAACATTTATATTAATGGTCAAAAATGTGATTTTCGTTCCCCCTTTGACGCAATCCGTGCCGGTATTGGGATGGTTCATCAGCATTTCATGCTGATTCCTGGTCAAACCGTTTGGGAAAATATAATTTTAGGTTTAAATAATCTTCCTCAAATTCTCCCCAAACAAGAAATAAAAAGGCAGATAATGGAATTATCGGAAAAATATTGTCTTCAGATAGATCCGATGTCGTTTGTTTGGCAATTGTCGATCGGGGAACAACAAAGGGTAGCTATTTTACAGATGCTCTATCGGAAGGCAAAACTACTTATTCTTGATGAGCCAACAGCAGTATTAACTCCTCAAGAAAGCCAGAATTTATTTAAAATGCTTACCTTTATGGCATCGGAAGGGTATGGAATAATTTTTATTTCGCACAAATTAGATGAAGTGATGAGTTTATCCCATCGGGTAACCATTCTTCGCAAAGGAGAAAAAGTGGGATCGGTTCTAACCGGTGAAACCTCCAAGGAAAAATTGGCGGAGATGATGATGGGTCAGAAATTTGTTTTCTCGATTCAAAAACAGCCAAAGTCAGCTGGACCTTTAGTTTTCGATGTTGAAAATCTTCGAGTTCGCGGAGATCGTGGATTTCACGTCATTCAAGACCTTTCTTTACAGATCCATCAAGGAGAAGTGTTGGGGTTGGCTGGTGTAGCTGGGAATGGTCAACAGGAATTATGTGAAGCATTATCAGGATTACGAAGGATTGAGTCAGGAAAAATAAAAATAAATCAGCAAGAGCTCACCAATCGACCACCCCGACATTTTATAAAAGNNTAAAGGACTTCGCTATATTCCAGCTGACCGACGTGGTGTTGGTCTAATCCCGAATATGATGGTTGATGAAAATGCGATATTAAAGAAATATTGGAAAAACCCTATAGCCAAGAGATCATTGATTAATTGGCGTGAAGTTGCTCGCTATGCCCATCATTTAATTCGTAAATACTACATCGCTGTTCCTCATGTTCGCTATCCGGTAAAAAATCTTTCCGGGGGTAATCTGCAAAAATTGATGTTGGGGCGAGAACTCAGTGATTCACCTCAAGTTATCATCGCTATGCACCCTACCTGGGGCTTAGATGTTGCAGCGACCAAATTTGTTCGGGAACAAATTCTAAAAGAAAGAGACCGAGGAGCTTCAGTTCTTTTAATTTCAGAAGATATAGAAGAATTAATCGCTTTAAGTGACCGATTAGCTGTCATATGTAAGGGAGAAATCATGGGGGTAATTGACAAACCACAGGAAGTAACCCCTGAGGTTTTAGGATTAATGATGGCAGGAACACCACTAAAAAATATACAGAAGGTTTCTGCATGAGTATTTATTTTCGAATTAATAAACGAACTTCTTCTTCCTGGTTATTAAGTGTTTTTCTACCTTTCATATCAGTATTGTTGGCCTTGATTGGTGGGTCAATTTTCTTAGCATTTCTCAAAGTATCCCCAATCCAAGCTTATCGTGGAATGTTTCAGACTGCATTCGGTGATTGGTATGGAATAAGTGAAACCATTGTAAAAGCCATTCCCTTAATTTTATCAGGTATTGCAGTAACTCTGGCTTTTAAGGCTACCGTTTGGAATATCGGTGCTGCCGGCCAAATTTTTTTAGGGGCTTTAGCAACGACTGCAGCAGTTCGATATTTTTATGTAGATAATCGCGGGATAATGTTGGTTATTATGTTTCTATTTGCTGGCATTGCTGGTGGGGGTTGGGCTGCTATAGCAGGATATTTAAAAGCCCGTTGGAATGTAAACGAAACCATAACTACCTTAATGTTAAACTATATCGCCATCCACCTGGCTGATTATTTTATTTATGGACCGTGGAAAGATCCGGATAGCTTAGGTTTTCCTATGACTGCTCCTTTTCCAGAAGCAGCTCGGCTTCCACAATTTGCTGGGACCAGAATCCATTACGGGCTCTTTATTGCAATCTTTTTTGCAATTTTATTTTGGTTTATTTTCCGTTATACTCGTTGGGGTTATGAAATACGAGTTATTGGTGAAAATCCAAAAGCCGCTCAATATGCCGGTATTTATTATTTAAGATATATTGTCCTGATCATGTTTATATCTGGAGCTATAGCTGGTATTGCCGGTATGGGGGAGGTTTCAGGTTTACAGGGACGCTTACAACATGGATTTACTGCAGAATTCGGATTTACTGCGATTATAGTCGCTTGGTTAGCTCGCTTGAATCCCATTTCGGTTATGTTGGTTTCTTTTCTTATTGGTGCCCTCCAGGTTGGAGGTGAAAGCCTGCAAATTTTAATGCGATTACCCATCGCGAGTACCTTGGTGTTGCAGGGATTGATACTATTTTTTGTTTTAGGGGGAGAATTTTTTAGAAATTATCGAATCAGGTTTATCAGAGGAGATGAACGCTAAATGGAGATGGTTATTTCCATTCTGGCTGCAGCAGTTCGAAGTGGCACTCCTATTTTATTTGCAACTTTGGGAGAAATTATCATTGAAAAATCGGGGATTTTAAACTTAGGATTAGAAGGAATAATGCTGATTGGGGCACTCACTGGTTTTTCGGTAAGTTTAGCCAGTGGTAATCCTTGGCTGGGAATAATAGCAGCCTTTATTTTAGGAGCTTTTATAACCCTCATCCATGGTTTTATTTCTATTACCTTAAAAGGCAATCAAGTGGTGAGTGGCTTGGCAATGACAATTTTTGGAACCGGGGTCAGCTCCCTTATAGGAAAAGCATTCATTGGTAAGACCATTCCAGGTTTATTAAAAACCCCTTTTCCAGTTTTAAACCGTATTCCTTTTATTGGTCCGATTTTTTTTAATCATGACCTGATGGTGTATTTTTCCTTTTTCCTGGTAGTTTTCCTTTCCTGGTTTTTAATCTCGACTCGGATAGGTTTAAATTTACGAGCAGTAGGTGACAGTCCCAGAGCTGCTGATGCGATGGGATTAAATGTCAATCGGATTCGTTATTTAGCAGTGTTAATTGGCGGCGGTATCGTTGCTTTAGGTGGAGCTTATCTTTCGGTAGCTTATAATAAAATGTGGACCGAATCAATGACTGCGGGAAGAGGTTGGATTGCAGTAGCGCTGGTAATATTTGCCATTTGGAATCCAACCCGTGCTGCTTTAGGAGCTTATCTTTTTGGAGGGGTAGAAGCTTTTCAATTAAGGCTTCAAGCAACAGGTACGAGTATTCCAACGCCCTTACTTCTGATGCTTCCCTATCTTCTTACGATTAGTGTCCTCATTTTTATTTCAATTGGGAAAGGCAAGGGGATCCTATTTGGAGCTCCAGCTTCTTTGGGTCAACCCTATTTTCGTGAAGAAAGTGATTAAGCGAACGAATATCAAGTATAATTTCTTTACCATTAATTTAATAAATAAGGAAAGGGAGTGTCATAAGGAAATGAGCAAATGGGCATGGTTATTGGTTTTGGTGGTTTTTTTCACCTTGGGATCGGCTGCTCTGGTTTTTGATCCGATTCCTGCGGATGACCTCAAGATTGGCTTTGTCTTTGTGGGTCCAGTTGGTGACGGTGGATGGAGCTATATGCACGATCAAGGACGTCAAG
>DPKX01000086.1 GCA_003542295.1 Candidatus Atribacter hydrocarboniphilus | reverse complement strand
CATCAGAAACAACAAATATACTGAAATCATCACTGGTCTTAATATCACAGAATTCGGAGCTCACCTGGATTCCTCCTCAATAACGATTTGAGAAAGATCGGCAATGGGTTGCCAGAGTTCAACAATCTTTTTTAATAACGATAATCGATTGTTGCGCACTAATTCTGATTCGGTCATAACCAACACATCATCAAAAAAACGATTGAGCACTGGAATAACGGTTGAAAAAGATTCACAGGCATAAATATAATCGCCTCGTTGGATAGCTGGATAAAAATCTTTTTCTACGCTTTGCAGTGTGTTGTTTAGTTGGCTTTCAACTTCTTCTTCAAAGAGATTGGTATCCACTAAGGGAAGTTCTTGAAAATTTTTGGTGATGTTGTTAGCTCGACAAAAGCCGGTAATTATATCTTCAAAAAATTTCCTTTTATTATCAAATAATTTTTGAAGTGCGTGTATTCGTAAGTAAATATCGTAGACATCATCACAAGAGGCACTCAATACTGCATTGATAATGGAATAATTCATTCCAGTTTCCAATAAATAATAACGAAACCGGCCAACAATAAACTGAATTACATCATCTATCACCGAAGGATCGGGATTCACAAATCCCTGTTGTTTTAAAATTGCTAAGTTCCAACCAATCCATTCTCGCAAGTTTGAATACCAACGACGGTTTAACAAAATATTAAAAATCCCCTGTGCTTGTCTCCTTAATCCAAAAGGATCAGTTGAACCGCTGGGTACCCTCCCCAAAGAAAAGCTGGAAACAATATTATCCATTTTATCAGCAAGGGAAAGAATGCTTCCGGTAAAAGTTTCCGGATAGTCTTCCTGCCCTGGGGAGGGAAGGTATTGTTCTTTAATAGCTATGGCAACTTCGTCATTTTCACCGTCTATTTGAGCATAAACCTTTCCCATATGACCCTGCAATTCCGGTAATTCTTTAACCATTTCACAGGTCAAATCGGCTTTCGCTAAAAGAGCAGCCCGGTCTAAATGAGTGAGAGAGTCTTCGTTGCCAGGGAAACAAGCACCCAATCGTTCAACTAAAAATTTTAAACGGAGGGTTTTTTCCCACATGGTTCCTAATCCTTCTTGAAAAACTATTCCCCTTAAAAATTTGGTTCTTTGCTCTAAATTTTTTTTCTGGTCTTCGGTAAAAAAGAACAAAGCATCTTCAAGTCGAGCTTTCAACACTCTTTCGTTCCCATGAATAATTTTCTCACACCCAAAAGCCGGTCGATTCAAAACCACTAAAAAACGAGAAAGTAATTTTCCCTCATCATCAACACAGGCAAAATATTTTTGGTGATGTTTCATCACCGTTGTGAGAGCGCAAGCGGGAAGTTGTAAATATTTTTCATTAAAATTTCCCAAAGCTGCATCGGGATATTCGACTAAAAAAGTAACTTCATTAATGAGGTCCTCATCTTTCAACCAATGACCGCCAATCTTTTTGGCTTCTCTATCCAACGCTTCTTCAATCAATGTTCTTCTTTGGGCCGGATCCACTATAACCTTGAGGCTTTCCAAAACTGGAATATAATCTGTTGATTTATGTAAAACCTGAGAGTTTTTTGATAAAAATCGATGTCCGTGAGTGAAACGAGAAGCAGAAACACCAGCTACCGAGAACGGAATTTCATCTTCTCCAAAAAGTGCTACCAACCATCGGATGGGACGAACAAAACGATAGTCTCCCTCTCCCCAAAGCATGGAACGAGGAAAATTTAAAGAACGTAAAATGATAGGACAGATTTGGATCAATACTTCTTGGGTTGGTTGTCCATCTCTTACTTTTTTCCCAAAAACATATTTCCCTCTTTCGGTTTCTTTTATGAAAAGGTCTTGAGGGTCGATCCCTTGAGCCCGCGCAAATGCCAGTGCTGGTTGAAGAGCTTTTCCATCCGGAGAAAAACCAACCTTGGCTGCTGGTCCTTTTACTTCCAGAATCAAAGGTTCTTGGTGTTCTTGTAATCCCTTGATGATAAGGGCAACTCGTCGGGGAGTGCCGACTAAATATAAATCCTCATAATGGAGCCGTGATTCCTTCAATTTTTCGATAAACCGACTTTTGGTTTCTTCAAATATCGAAGGTATCAGACTCGAAGGCAGTTCTTCAACTCCAACTTCTAAAAGGAAATCTCTTTTATCAGTCATGATTTACCTTCACCTAATTTGACTTTTTTAACCAGGGAAATCCCATTTTTTCTCTTTGTTGGTAATAAAGGCGGGCACACTGGTTGGCTAGTTGTCGAATTCTCCCCATATACTGACTTCTTTCCAGGACACTGATTCCACCCCGGGAGTCAAGAAGATTAAAAGTATGAGAACATTTCAATATATAATCATAAGCGGGCATAACTAGTTCTTTTTCCAAGAGCCGCTGAGCTTCCTTTTCATAAGACTCAAAAAGTTTAAAAAGAATATCAGTTCCATTATGCTCAAAGCTATAAATCGAGTGCTCTCTTTCTTCCTGCCAGCGAACATCACCATAAGTGAGGATTTCGTTCCACTGAATATCAAAAACATTCTCTTTCTCTTGCAAATACATGGTGATTCGTTCTAAACCATAGGTTATTTCCACTGATATCGGTTTCAGATCCAAACCTCCAGCTTGTTGAAAGTAGGTAAACTGGGTGA
>DPKX01000304.1:719-15780 GCA_003542295.1 Candidatus Atribacter hydrocarboniphilus | reverse complement strand
TGAGTGCCGGAATAGTCGAACTCACACGCTTGACCGATGGTGATTGGACCAGAACCAACGATACAAATTCGATGAATATCATTATTTCTTGGCACAATATTCCTCCATCATATTGACAAACTGATCAAAAAGATATGTTGTATCATGGGAACCCGGTGCTGCTTCTGGATGAAATTGAACAGAAAAGAGCGGGTATTTACAATGTTTTATCCCTGCTAATGTATTATCATTGAGATTGATGTGGGTTATTTTGAGGTCAGTCATAGGAAGTGTATTAGTATCCACCACAAAGCTGTGATTTTGAGTGGTTATATAGACTTTTTCATTCAAAAGATCTTTCACGGGATGATTTCCACCGTGGTGACCAAACTTGAGCTTGTAGGTTTTCCCACCAAGAGCTTGACCAATAATTTGATGACCTAAACAGATTCCAAAAACTGGTAATTTTCCAAGAATTTCCTGAACGAATTCAACGGCATAATGGAGAGCTGCCGGGTCTCCTGGGCCATTGGACAGAAGAACACCATCTGGATTGTCTTTAATGAGTTGATGAGCAGTTGTTTTAGCTGGATAAACTTTCACTCGACAACCACGAGCGGCTAATTGCCTTAATATATTGTATTTAACACCAAAATCTATCACTGCTATGGTGTAATTGCCTTCTGATTGCCAGTAATAAGGTTCTTCGGTCGTAACTTCTTTAGCAAGGTCAACACCAACCAAGGGAGGTCCTTGTATGGCTTTTTGAACCAGCGAATCTTGATTGAGGTCTTCGGTAGAGATGACTGCCTTCAAAGCTCCCTTTTCTCGGATGTGGCGGGTTATTGCTCGAGTATCCACTCTTTCCATTCCAATAATCCGGTAACGGATTAAATAATCATCCAAGTTTTCTTCAGCTCTCCAATTGCTATACAAAGGACTTTTTTCTCTTACAATGAAAGCTTCTAACTGAGGTTGCGAGGATTCTCCATCTTCTGAGTTTAAACCGTAGTTTCCAATTAAAGGGTAAGTCATGGTGACAATTTGGCCACAATAAGAAGGATCTGTTAATATCTCTTGATAACCGGTCATGCTGGTGTTAAATACAATTTCACCAAACGCCTCTCCGGTTGATCCAAAAGAGTGACCCCAAAAACACCGACCATCTTCCAGAGCTAATAGCGTCTTCACTTATCCAAAACACCCTCCGACTAATATAACATGCTTGTCAAGATCTTTATCTCAACAAATATTTGTGAATAAAACGAACGAAATAAGGGAACAACAAGGAGTTGTTGCAATTCTAAACACCTTTCTTTTGTATGCTGAAAAATTATCATACCCTTTCTTTTTTATTTTTATACGAAAATAGGAAATATATAATTCCTGTTTAGATTTATTGCTTATTTTGATCATCAGGAATGAGCTTCTCAATCATGTCCTCTCAAGAATAGTAAGAATTTCATTGAGAGAATCAAACATCCAATCAGGGTGAAATTCTTTTAGGATTTCTCTTTCGTGTATCCCCTGAGAATACCCCACTACGCTAACTCCAGCAGATTTTCCTGCGATTATATCATAATGAGTATCACCAACAAAAATAACTTCTTGCGGAGAGACTTTTAATTGAGCTATAGCGTATAAAACACCCTCTGGTGACGGCTTAGGCTGGATTCCCAAAGAAAGGTCAATAACAATATCAAATGGCACAGAAAAGGGAAGTTTGGCAATCAATTTTTTTGCTAACCTTCGATTCGTAACTATCCCAATCTGGATATTCCTTTTCACCAAGTGATCTAAGAGTTCATAGGATTCAGGATTAATAATAATATCCTCAGGTTGTTCTAAAAAAAATTCCCGATATAAGTTGGCACCTTCTTCAGGATTGGAGAATTGTAAAACTGTAAAAGATTCCACCAGTGGAAGGCCAATTGTTTTCCGAATCTTTTCTTCTTCAGGTGGATTTAGCCCATACACCATAAAACATTTTTGAATTCCCCTAATAATAGCTTTTTCGGCGAAAATTAAAGTCCCATCAAGATCAAATAAAACTGACTTAATCATGCAAATTGGGTAATTGATGCGGATTCCTTGACACCCAGTTATAATAGAGACTGGCCGGTAGAAAGTAACCAAGGTATCTCCAATTCCAAAAAGCTCGCTTCATTATTTTTGGAAGAGTGTAAAATTTTCGATATAATTCATTATGGCCTAATTGGAGCTCTTGCGGGGTCATTTTGGTTGGTTGATAAACGACATGAGAAAAATCATAATTGGTCCAATCGTAGGAAAAGATTCGGTTGGATTCTTTAAATTTTTCATAAACTTCGGTTCCTGGCAAAGGAGTCAAAATGTTAAAGGTAGCAAAGTCTATTTTGGTTTTTTCAATAAATTTTAGGGTATCATCAAAGACTGATGGCTCATCATTATCAAAACCAAAAACAAAAGAACCAACTACCATGATATGATGCCGGTGGAAATTTTCAATTAATTTCTGGTATTTTTCTATGGAGTTAAATTGTTTATGCATTTCTTTTAAGTTCATTTCATTGACCGACTCAAAACCTACAAACAAACAGACACATCCACATTTTTGGGCAAGGTCAATCAATTCCTCATCTTCAGCCATTTTGACCGTTCCCTGACTTACCCATTTTTTCTTTAATGGAATTAACGCCCGAAAAAGTTCTTTCGAGTACTTTGGGTTCCCAACAATATTATCGTCTAAAAAACCAATCATCCTCGAGCGACATCGGCTCACTTCTTCGATTATTTTTTCAACTGGTCGGTGTCGGAAACGCCTTCCATTAAATGTAGAAACCGAGCAAAAACTACAATTGTGAGGACATCCACGAGTGGTTTGAAAAACATTTTTAAGCAAGTATCCTTTCCCAAGCAAATCTAAACGTGCTGGGGGAAGGTCGGCCAAACAAGGGAGTTCTTCATTCTTATAAAACTTTTTCATTTGACCTTTCTGCAAATCATCTAAAACTATTTTCCATAAGTTTTCAGCTTCACCAATAACCACGCAATCGGCATGTTGGATCGCTTCATCAGGAAGAGCGGAAGGATGAATCCCACCTAATACAACTTTTTTATTTCTTTTACGAAACTCATCGGCAATCTGATAAGCATGAATTGAAGTTGCTGTCATGACGGTTATGCCAATCAAATCATAATCACCATCATAATCTATTTCATGCAGTCTTTCATCGATGATAGTAACCAAATGTTCTTTTGGGGTTAAACCAGCTATTATGGTAAGACTTGCTTGCGGAAAAGGAACAAGAATTGCCTTTTTTTTCGACGCCCTTTTAGACTCTGGCGCAATCAATAATATTCTCAATTGTTTCCTCCTTTATTAAGGGAAGGGTTATAACACAAGTATTGTCATTCCCCAATGGAGATCGCATTATCCCACTGCTTCTATTGGTGTTTACCAAGATCTGTAGTATTATTTTATTCCTTTTTCCAAAATAGAAAGTATATTTAAATACTCTCAGCAAATAGAGCGGCCTTTTCTCTTCTTAGAAAAAACCCGAATGATATTATACACTATTCTTAAAAATACCGTTATTAAAAAATAAAAAAATATTTTTGTAAGGAACCTATAATTTTTACCATAAATACTATCAAGAATTCCTATTTCTTTTTATTCCTCATTCTTGGTATTTTGCTAAAAAGAATTAAATTTTGACCTTTACAATTTCTCCATAATAGACTAAATGAAAATCTCCAGAAGAATAATACTCATGAATGATTTCAGGAATAAAATTTGTTTCTATAACTTTGGTTTTTTGAACTATTCTGCACTCAAAATGAATAGGGCATTCCTTAATAACTGGAACTGAGAAGTTTTCATTATAAATAGGAGTAAAAGCAGTACTTTTAAATTTATCAACTGTTGCACCTGAGGCACTACCGCACCAGTTTATTTCTTTTTTCATATTCTCAGTGGGAACACAAACCGTAAAGAAGGGATTTTCCTCAATATGAATATATGAAAAACGAGAAGGCCTTACCAATACCGATATAATAGGCCGACCCCAAATAATTCCTCCTTGCATCCATCCGATGGTCATTATGTTCGGTTTCCTTTCTTTCCCCTGAGTAACCAAAAAAACACCAGTGAGCTTTTCAATAGCATCATATGATTCAGTTAGAGCTTTTTTCCACAAATCTTGATTGAGAGACATAAACATCCTCCTTGACCTATCAAAATAAACCTAAGATAATAATTCAATTCTTTAATCTTATCATTTTTTCCGGGTCAATGAAATTCTTTTTCTTTTAACCTTGATTAAAAGCCAGCTATTTAAAATAGCAACTGCCCTATTGAATAAATTAAATATCAAAGAGTATATTGTTATCAAAATGAAATTACTATTTTTACTCTATCAGCAACTTTAAAAAAATCAGAAAGAGAGAAAACTATGGATGAACTTTTTTATTTTCAGAAAGCTGCAGAAATTCCTTGTTCTTGTGGTAAAACTCACCATATTTTAACTCAAAAAACCATCGTTGATCACTCACTTTTAGAGCAGATACCACTTGTTCTGAAACAGCTTCATTTGGGGAAGAAATGCTTGATCGTCTTTGATGAAAATACCTACCAAGCGGCAGGGCAAAAAGTTGAAACAATTTTAAATCAAGAAAAGTATAAAACTATTCCCCTCTTACTCTCTCATAACTCTCCAACTCAATACTTAGAGCCCGATGAAGATACCCGCCATCAGGTTGGAACTGGCTTGAAATACCAACCAGACTTTATGATTGCTGTTGGCTCAGGTGTTATTAATGACTTGGTTAAATTCGTTGCCTATCGTTCTCATATTCCTTATGTGGTGGTTGGTACTGCAGCATCAATGGATGGATACCCTTCTCTTGGCGCTCCCATGTTAGTAAATGGATACAAAATTACTTTTGAAGCGACCCCTCCAAAAGCAATTTTTATGGATCTCGACGTATTAGTAGAAGCTCCCTTAGACCTTCTCCAATCAGGCTTTTCTGATTTAATTGGGAAAACCACGGCCAACTCCGACTGGGTTCTGCGCCATCAACTTCAAGATGAATATATTTGTCACTATTCCTGGGACTTAGTCAAGGAAGCCCTTCGGATTTTGTGGGAGTCTGCCGACCAAATCCCTCAACGAAAATCCGAAGCCGTCAGAGCTTTGTCCATCGCTCTTCTCAACTCAGGATTTAGCATGGCACTGGTTGGTGATTCTCGACCGGCTTCAGGTGCTGAACATCTCGTCGCTCATTACTTAGAAATGATTAGTCTTTCCCGGGGAGAAAATACCTCTCTTCACGGTTTACGGGTAGGAGTTGCCACTCTCTTTATCCACAAAATGTATCAACGATTTTTAAAAGAAATTGATACCATCGATTGGGAGAAGATTACTTCTCCCCACCCTATTCGGGTAAACAAGGAAATCTTACAGGAAAAATTTGGTTCTCTCTATCCATCGGTCGAAAAAGAAGCGACTCAAAAAATCACATCTCCAATGGTTTTTACCGATTCCTTTAAAAAACCGGGATTTACCAATCATCTGCGACAAATGATATCGGAAAAACTATTTGCTATACCTGATATTGAACAAGCCTTAAAACGATCGAAAGCTCCATCAACATTTGAAGAATTAGGTTTTCCGCGATCCTTAGTGAAAGACTCTTTTCTTTTCTCTCGCTTTGTAAGAAGCCGAATTACCATTTTAGACATCCTCGATGAAGCCGGTCTCTTAGAAGAATACGTTGAAGATTTTTTATAAATAGAATGCAACCCAGTGGACCCTGTTATCTGGGTTGCATTCTATTGGTTCGATTAAAAAATATAAGAATTTAAAAGATTTTCAATTTCAGTTTCCGACAACTCAGATTGATTATAGGAATAAGCAACCTCACCAGATTTATTGATGAGTAATAAGGCCGGTATTCCAGAACCGAAGAATCGATGGTAGACATCCCGGTTATAATCATCAAGAATAGGAAAGGTTAACCCATATTGTGATTGAAAGTCACGTAATTGCCCAATTGAGCTTGATACTCCAACTCCTAAAACGATCAAGTTTTGACTTTCTTTATACTTCATATAGAGATTTTGGATTCGAGGCATTTCATTACGGCAATGGGAACATAAAAAACCAAAAAAAGCGACCAATACCGGTTTCCCGCGAAATTCACTTAGTGAATATTGGTTTCCATCCAGATCAGCAAGAGTAAAATCGATAGCATTAGGAGAAACATAAGGAGTCGGCGACGGATCAGCGGGAGATCCAGGCGTGGGGCTTGGTTGATAAGGGTTATCAACCAAAAAACATCCGGGAAGCAAAGTAAAAATGAACAAAAATAAAGGGATATACTTCAGTAGTTGATTTTGCTTACCATTCTTCAAGGTGAAATCACTCCAATCTTTTATTTAGTCAACAATATACTTATTATAATATTCTCAATCTTCGGTTATAGAATTTCCAGCATTCCCACCTCCTAATGCTGTATCAATATCCCTTTTTAAGAAGTTCAATGCTTCACTTGGTGGATTTGGTTGGGTCGATTTTGACTGATTTTCGAGATAAAGTTGAAAAACCGTATTAGTATATATCTTTATTTGAATCAAAGTATTTGGATTTAGGGTTTTCTGTTGGGAATTTAATAAATTCAAAAAAGCAAAAAGTATCTTTTCGTAATTACCTAAAACCATTGGGGCAAGTTCCATAGAATACCTATAATCTTTCCAGGCTTCATCTACTTCTCCTTTTAAAAGAAAAAGATCTGCTCTGTGCCGATAGTACTCATAATTATAAGGCTCAATATTTAAAGCTTTTTGATTTTTCTCCAATGCTAGGTTTAAAAATTCCTCCTTTTTTGTTTGTAAATAAATATCGGTAGATAAGTTGCTCAATTGATATAGGGCATTATCGTGCCAGGGATTGAGGCGGACGGTTGTTTCCCAGGCTTTAGCTGAATGAACGAAATCATTCCCAGCTCGATATTCATTCCCTGATTGGTAATAATACTCAGCATTCCCCAAAAAAATGCTTAAAATAAAGAAAAAAAGCGTGAACAGTAAGGGAATTATTAATGGAATAGAAAGTTTTAGTTTTTGTAAAGGATAAGAACTCAGCAAAAGGCCTAGGAGCGTCCAAGCAAAAATATGATAAGCACCCATGGCAAAATTTAAGTCAATGCTGCTATGTAAAAAAATAAAAAAGACTCCGGCGCCCAAGAAAGGTGTTATTGAGTTAAATTGGTCTTTATAGGAATGAATGACACAAATACGCAGTGAGTAAAAAAGTAAAAATAAAAGGGAAGCCAATCCCAAGACACCTGATTCAACTATGGTATTTAAATAAAAGGAATGAGGAAATTTGGTGTAATAGGTATGAGATTGAAAGGAGAAATATCTCGTTGCCCAACCTCCGCCACCCCAACCCAAAAGAGGCTTTTTTTGAATCATCTTGAGAGCATCTCGGTAAAAAGTAAACCTCAAAATAACATTTTTTGTTTCAAAGCTGATATCTCTCCCCTTTTCTCCAAATCCTCGAATAAAAGTGAAGTTCTTCGTATCGAATTGAACAAAAAAAACAAAATAACTCTCTATCCCCAAAATTATTAATAAAATTAGAAAAAAAACCAGTTTTTTATTGATTTTATTCACCAAGGAAATCTGTTGATTAGGTAAAAACAAAAAGCTTAACAAAAAGAAGGAACCCAATCCGATCAAAAACAAAATTAAAAAATGGAAAGGAAGAGCCTGAGATAAATATCTATCCAACTCTATCTGTAAAAAAATGAATGGCAAAAAGAGTGAAGATAAAGTTAAAACAACCGAAATTATGTATACTTTTTTTCTGATTAAAATAAAAAGAAATAGAAGTGTAATTAAAAAGGCTAGATTTGAGCCTCTCGAAAAAGCGAAAAGAAAACCAAAGAAAATCAAAAATAAAAGAACACCATTTATTATCTTCTTCCACAAAATTTTTTCTTGAAGGTAAATAAAAATTCCTAAGAACAAACAAGCAGCAAAAAAAGATGCCGAGGTGTTTTGATATTGAAAGGTAGTGGCCAATCTTCCGGAAAAATATAAACCCCAAAAACTCATTCCTAAAAAATTTTGAAATCTTTCTGGAATAAAGTGGAAGGCATCAAAGATTGCCAAAAGCGATAATATGCCTGCATTACAGACCATTATTTGAATTAAGAACATTTTTAATGATTTCTTTTGGAACAGTTCCAATATCAACCAAAAAAGAAATGCCCACGCTATATAGCTGATAAAGGCAATTACAGAAGAATATTTACTGGAAGCTACTAAAATCGTAAACCAGTATACTATTGCTAATAAGAAAAAGAACATTTCTGGAAGGCTTAATTGGAAAAGTCTTTCTTTCTTTCGTACCATTGCCAGAAGATAAATAAGAAAGGCTAAAAAAATGAGGGTCAAAAATGGGAGTTTGTAATAATCAGGATAGATACCCCGGTAATAAGGAGAAAGGATTACAATGAATAGAACCAAAAAAAATGAAAGCTTCTCGGTAATTGAGGTCATTCCTTAATTTCCTGAAGCTTGTTTTTTAATTCTTTCAGAATCTCATTGTAAGTGGTGGTTTTCTTTACTGGTCTTAATGAACTATCCAAAAAAGCTGTAAATATATCATCGATACGCAAACCCTTTTCTAAATAATGAATAGCTTTTCTTTTATCAGATTGCATAAGGTAAAAATCAGCAACCGATAGACAGGTTTGTAGATAGTGCTCATAGGTTGTAGATATAAAGGGTGCTAAATAAATGGCTTTTTCAAATTCATTCAAACCAGTTTCAAAGTCCCCTTTTTCAATTTTTAAAATTGCTTTATTTTCTCTAAATCGATAATTATAGGGCGAATAGTTTGTTGCTTTATCACTATGATACTCACTTCTTATTCTTAATCCTGGTTGCTTTTGGGTTTGATATAGTTTCCGGTAAAGAGTACTTAATGCGTAATGACTTTGCGAATTAAAAGGGATATAGTTGACTGCTTTTTGATGGTATTGAATAGCTCGATTAATTTGACCATAGGATTGATAATGATCACCCCAAAGTTTTGCCCGTTCTCCAGTAATCAAAAATAGGGAGAAAATCAATAAAAAACTGGCTACAACCAATAAACCCCATGAAGATATTTTCATCTCAAATAAACGTCGATTCCCAATATAGTTTCCCTGAGATTGAGTTATTTGGTTTATTAAAGCCATAAACATCAAAACACCGATTTGAAAGGAACCGAGAGCAAAATCGACATCAATCAACCCATGAAAATATCCTAAAAAAACTACTATCCCCAATCCCAAAGCCAAAAGAGCATCCCAACTATCTTTATTAGTTTTTCTAAATCGATAAATTTGATAAAAAAGACCGGCAATTAACCCAATTGTTAACAATAAACCAATAACACCGACTTCAATTATGACTTGAAGAAAATAATTATGAGCGTTCTTGCTAAAATAGGGATAAGATTGATGAGCCAAATAATGAGCTTCCCAACCTCCTCCTCCCCAACCAGCAATTGGGCGGATCCGAAATATTTTTAATCCATCGTTATAAAAAATCCACCTTTCCTGGGAAATAATAGTTTGGAAAGTTATTTGACGAAACCGATTGCTTAAGAATTCTGGTTTCTGCTCAGAAACCACAAAAAAAACGACCACTAAAGTAATCCCGATCCCGATTATTAAATAAAGGAACCGAATTGAAAGTTTTGGAAGTTTAATTGGTTTTTTCCAAACGAAGGAAAGAAAATATATACTTAATGCTTGAACCACACTTCCCAATATAAGGAAACCAAAAAACTGCCCTGGTAAATTGCTGAATAGAAAATTTTCTAATCTTGGAGTAAAGAATAATGTCCAGGCAAATGCAGCGGCAAGAATAAGGATATATTTTATCTTCTCTCTGATTCCCAGTGAGATAAACATAAACACTAAGGTTATGATAAAAACTAACAAAGTTCCCCGGGAATAGGTAAAATATAATCCAGCTTGAAGAGGGAAAAGAACCAACCCCCATAAACCAAAATAAATCTGTTTTTCTTCTAATAAAAGAACCAGAATCAAGGTTATTATTGCCAGAGCTATATAGGTAGCAAAGGTATTTGGATATTGCATGGTTGAATACAAGCGACCTGATGATTCCAAAAAAAGGTCTTTCATGCTCATTCCTAACGGACGAGAAAGGGGGTTAATCCATCCAAATCGGTAGAATAACCCAAGCAAAATTAATAGAACTGAATTTAAACTAAAGGTTATTAATAGAATTTTTTTTGATCGCCGGGTTTGGAATAAGTGTGTGACTAGAAGAAAAAAGATGAAGTAAGTTACATTACTAAAAAACTCACGAAACGCCATCCCTTTATCAGCAGCCCAAAAAATGCTAAGACCATATAAAATAACCAGTAAAAGAAAGATATATTCTACGGGAGTTTTCAAAGATATTCCTTTTTTTAAATAAGTCGCTTGATAGATAAAATAGACTACTGCAATTAGAAAAATCATGAAAAAAAAAGGGTATCTTTCGTAGTCAAAATATAAACCACGGTAATAGGGAGATAAAAGTGCAATTAGTAATAAACCATATTGGAGAAATTTCTCTAAAAGTGGAAGCGTTCTTTCGGGAGTTTCTTTTAAGATGAGTTTAGTTTTTGTTGTTTTTCCCATCTTTACCTTTTTCTTGGCTGCCATATTTATCTTCCCTTTTCCAATTTTCCCTTTATTCTATTTAAAATTAAAAAAGTTTTCAATGGGAATCTATTACGCTCTTTCGGTTTTGAATAATTTTTCCCAACAATATTCCATTTTGTTCCCTATTAATGAATACAGGAATAATTCTCCCATAATCAGCGACCTCGATTCCATCACCATGAACTGGTATATAATTTTCTGAATAGCCAGTTACATCTTGATTTCCATTCACTGACTCCACTAATACTGATAATGTCTTCCCAATAAATGACCGATAATAAATAAGCTGACCATCACGAATAATTTTTAATAATTTAGCTTCTCGATCTTTTTTAATTGTTGAAGGAACACCTTCGCTCTCGTCCCACTGGGAAGCAGGAGTTAAAGGACGTGGTGAATACACAAAAACATGAGCACGAGAAAAGCCAATTTCCTGACAAAACTCAACTGTTTCAGTAAATAACTTCTCAGACTCTCCAGGAAATCCTACGATGATGTCGGTACTAATTGCAACTTCATTATCATATTTTCGAATTGAACTAACCAACTCTCGATAAAATTGAGTCGTATAACCCCTTCCCATTTTCAATAAAATCTCATCGGACCCGCTTTGAAGTGGAAGATGAAAGTGAGGACATGCTCGGGGAATCAACGAGAAATAGCGATCCAAAAATTCTTTATCAATTAGAAATGGCTCAATAGAACTGAGGCGATATCGTACAACATTGGTCACTCTTACCAGATTTTCTAACAATTCAATAAGGTTAGTATTTTCCCTTTCTTTACCAAACATTCCTAAGTTAATGCCACACAAAACAATTTCTTGAACACCTTTTCTTTCTAAATGAGTTGCTTGGCGAATTATTTTTTCCGGTTCTTCGCTTCGAACAGAACCACGGAGGTGGGGTACAATACAATAATTGCAGAAATGATCACATCCATCCTCGATTTTTAACCAGACTCGAGCCCGCTCGGTTTCCGGTATGACTTTTGATGAAAACGATTCATCCCAAGGTAAATTGAGTATTTCCATTACCTTTTTGATCTTTTCTGGAGAATCAATAACCTGAAGACGAGGCTGGGGAAGTGGAAATTGGCGGATATACAAAGGACTATAACAGCCAATTAGAATAACTTGTGATTTTTCGTTATTCCTTAGAGCTCGACTGATCCATTGACGTGTTTTTTTTTCAGACATCTTGGTCACTGCACAGCTATTGATAATATACCAATCTGCTTGATCCTCAAAAGCAACTAAAGAAATATCTTCATTTATTAATAACGCAGCAAGTACATCGCTTTCCGATTGATTTACTTTACATCCAAGAGTTTTAATAGCAATTTTCATGTTTTGACTCCAGGTTTGCCATACTCACTATGCTGGCATATAAAGTAGCTGTTTCGCTTCGGAGAATTTGGTTGGATAATCTTAAAAAATGAACTTTTGGAAGAGATTGGAGTTGTTCTTTTTCTCCTTTACTAAAATCACCTTCCGGGCCAACAATAATCTGTAAAGAAGATAAATTTTGTTTTTTTAAAAAGTCCGAAATCGTTTCCGAGGCACTCAAATCACCAATAATAGTACTCAGGTTATTGTTTCGGCATTGAGCGAGAAAATCAGACCAATTCGTCATCACCTTAAGAACAGGAAAATAAGTTCTTCCTGATTGTTTTGCTGCTTCGATCATAATCTTTCTCCAACGGTCTTCTCGTGTTGAAGAAATGTGTTTACGCACACATCTTTCGCAATAAAAAACTCCAATACCAGTAACACCAATTTCGACTAGTTTTTCTATGAGCCAATCCAAGCGGGACCAATTTTTTAGAAGAGGTTGCCATGCCCAAAGCTGATAAGCTTTATAAGCTTTGTCTTCTTTTACTACCTTTCCAATCACTTCGACTTGGGCAATTTGTGAAACAAATCCTTTAAAAATTCCTGAATATAAATTCCCTAATCCATCTGACAACAGAATCTCGGTTTCGGGAGGGATTCGATTCGTTTTGAGATGAAGACTTTCTTCGCAGCTAAGAGCGACGACGGTTGATTGGTTTATTCCTGGATGGTAATAAAATCGACTCATTCCAATTTTCTAGCCTTCAGCGCTGGTAAAAGCTTCTTTGATTCGTTCAAAAATACCACCAGTTTTTTTGTTTTTTTCCTGACCTTCGAGTTCGGCTAATTGCTCCATCAGTTTTTTATATTCACCGGTTAATCGTCTTGGTATGCGAAGCTTGAGTTGAACAAACTGGTCACCCCGTGAACCGTTACTTGGATCAACTAAACCCTTACCTCTTAACTTTAAAACTGCATGAGGGTCTGTCCCGGGTGAAATTTTAATTTTCTCCATGCCTTGTATGGTAGGAACTTCGATTTCATCACCTAAAACTAATTGGGTATAAGTGACCTCGGCATCAAAGAAGAGATTTTTACCCTTCCTCTCTAAGATTTTATGTGGCTTTACTGTTATTGAAACATACAAATCCCCAGCTGGACCATCGTTTTCCCCGGCTTCTCCTTCCCCGGATACTCGAAGTCGATAGCCACTATCAACCCCAGCTGGAAATTTTAATTTTAGTTTCCGGGCCGTTTTCACCTTCCCTGAGCCATGACATTTCTGACAAGTATCTTCAGCAACATAACCCTTTCCGCTACAAAAATTACAAATACGGGAAGTCACTATTGAGCCAAAAATTGAGGTTTGAGTATGTTTAATTTCCCCAGTACCTCGACAATGTGGACAGGCGACTTTCTTTTTCCCTCCAACTCCCTGACATTCCTTACAGATTTCTACTCTTGAATATTCAATTTCTTTCTCGACGCCAAAAGCAGCCTCTTCAAATTCAAGCGTAATATCAATATTAACACTTGCCCCTTTGGTTTGATGGGACGCTGATTCTCTTCTCCGCGATCCGGTAGAACTTCCAAAAAACATATCAAAAATGTCACCAAAACTACCAAAATCTCCAAACGGATCAAAATCTTGCCCGAAACCACCTCCACCGTAACCGGCTTGAGCACGTGAGTCAAATGCGGCATGGCCAAAACGGTCATAAGTAGCTCGCTTTCCCGAATCAGAAAGAACTTGATAGGCTTCATTGATTTCTTTAAATTTTTCTTCCGCGTCGGGTTCTTTGTTCATATCCGGGTGATACTTGCGTGCCAGCGAGCGGAAAGCTGATTTCAACTCCTCCGCTGAGGCGTTGCGGTTTACACCCAGTACTTCGTAATAGTCACGTTTTGTCATACTCAATCCTTCGCCACCAGGTACATTTTATGGGGCGCAGGGTGTTTCGACCCTCGCGCCCCGCTGATTATACCTGCATCGATCGCTTATGATCAGATCGATTTAAATTCGCCATCCACCACGTCGCCGGCATCGCCTTCGGGCGGTATGCCGCCAGCATTCGGATCAGCCTGGTTTGCACCTTCCTGGGAATCCGTACCCTGCTGCTGGTACATGCTGGCGCCGACCTTCTGGATGGTCTGGCCAAGCGTTTCAGTGGCGGTGCGGATGCGTTCCACGTCATCTTCATTCATAATGCCGCGCAGGCTGCTGATACCGTCTTCGACTTCCTTTTTGATCTCACCGGGAACCTTGTCCGCGTTGTCTTTCAACAGTTTTTCAGCCGCGTAGATGGTGTTGTCCGCGTTGTTGCGCACTTCCACCAGTTCCTTGCGTTTGCGGTCAACTTCTGCGTTGGCTTCGGCGTCGCGCTTCATCTTCTCGACCTCTGCCTCCGAAAGCCCGCTTGAAGCGGTTATGGTGATGTGCTGGGAGCGGTTGGTGGCTTTATCCAGCGCGGTCACGTTGAGGATGCCGTTGGCGTCGATGTCGAAGGTGACCTCGATCTGCGGGATGCCGCGCGGTGCGGGCGGGATGCCGTCAAGATTGAATTTGCCCAGCGACTTGTTGTCCGATGCCATCGGGCGTTCGCCCTGAAGGACGTGTATTTCCACCTGGGTCTGTCCATCTGATGCGGTGGAGAACACCTGGCTCTTGCGCGTGGGGATGGTGGTGTTGCGCTCGATGAGCGGGGTGGATACGCCGCCCAGCGTTTCCACCGAAAGGGTCAACGGGGTGACGTCGAGCAGCAGGATGTCCTTCACGTCGCCGCCCAGCACACCTGCCTGGATCGCCGCGCCGATCGCCACGACCTCATCAGGGTTGACACCCTTGTGCGGGTCCTTGCCGAATTCGCGTTTCACTGCCTCCTGTACCGCAGGCATGCGGGTCATACCGCCCACCAGCACGACCTCGTTGATCTCGGCGGATTTAAGTCCCGCGTCGGAGAGCGCGCGGCGGATAGGATCCAGCGTCTTTTGCACCAGGTCGCCGGTGAGCTGCTCGAGCTTGGCGCGGGTGAG
>DPKX01000304.1:0-668 GCA_003542295.1 Candidatus Atribacter hydrocarboniphilus | reverse complement strand
TCGATCTTGGCTTTCTCGGCAGCTTCCTTCAAGCGCTGCAGGGCTTGCCTGTCAGCACGTATATCAATGCTGTTGGTCTTCCTGAATTCTTCGATCAGGAAGTCCATCAGGCGCTGGTCAAAATCGTCGCCGCCCAGGAAGGTGTCGCCATTGGTGGAACGCACCTGGAAAACGCCTTCGCCCACATCCAGTACGGAGATATCGAAGGTACCGCCGCCGAGGTCGTACACGGCGATGATCTCGTTCTTTTTCTTGTCCAAGCCATACGCCAGTGAGGACGCGGTCGGTTCGTTGATGATGCGCAGCACTTCAAGCCCGGCAATGCGCCCGGCGTCTTTGGTGGCGTTGCGCTGAGAGTCGTTGAAATATGCCGGCACCGTGATGACCGCCTGGTTGACGCTCTCGCCCAGGTAGGCTTCAGCATCGGCTTTGAGCTTGCTGAGGATCATCGCGCTGATCTCGGGGGGGCTGTATTCCTTTCCATCGAGGGTGACACGCACATCGCCGTTGCTGGCGGCGCTGATCTTGTAGGGCACGCGGCTGATGGTGCGCTGCACTTCGGCGTCGTTGAACTTGCGGCCCATCAGGCGTTTAATCGAAAAGATGGTGTTTTCGGGGTTGACGATCGCCTGGTTGCGCGCTGTGCGTCCCACGATGCGTTCATGGTT
>DPKX01000298.1 GCA_003542295.1 Candidatus Atribacter hydrocarboniphilus | reverse complement strand
GATACAAAAGTTCTGAATTTATGGTAATCTGGTATTGAGCCATTTCAAAATGCCTCCGGTTTTGAGTGTTTGTTCCTAACTTCATTCTAACCGAGGTTTTTGAAAATGGCTCTTTCAATTTACACAATTATATGGACTTAACTCTCCCGTACTACAAAGTTTCTAAGATATAATGAAAACAACACAATAATTATAATTTTATTCTCGAAATCCAATGTTTACCATTAATCTTTTTTCGTTTAGAATGGTAACTCGGAGGTGTCACAATCAATGGCTGAAAACCTTAATCCATCATTAGATGATATTAGAAATCTGATCGAATTTTATGCAAAAAAAGTCGCCAATTTAAAAGATCAAAAAGGAAACGGTATCGAAATTCTTAATATTAGAACTGATATTGAGCGAGGGCTAATTTATTTTCGTTCTAAAAACGCTTACTTAGATCCCGAGGAAACCCGTTTAGGGAATTTTGATTCTTTACTTAAAAAGCAAAGCCGTCTCCTGGTGAAAGTAACCGGTAAAAAAGCTTTTATTGACCAACGGTCCAAACTCAATCCACCCACTGAATACTGGTGGTGGTGGTTGGATATTGAATATGAAAAAAATCGAAAAAAAGTTATCAAAAAAAACTTTCTCCAATTTGGAATTTTTTTTGTTATCTTATTTTTAGTCTATTTTATCTTTCTGCGTCTTCCTCCTCAAGAAAGAAGGTATTTAGATTTAAATTCTTCCATTGAGAAGAAAATCGACCAATCACTGATTGAACCCGACCAAAATATGGTAAAAAATATTTACTACGATATTATTCAAGAATGCGAACAGGCGCTCACACTTTTTCCAGAACGACCTGCACCCCTACTCATAAAAGGAGCCATTTCAGAAAAATTAAACAATTTATCCGATGCTCAAGCAAACTTCAATCAAGCAATGACACTTTATCCTTCCCAAGAAGATTTTCTTCTGGATCAAGCAACCTGGTATTTTCGCATAGGGATGAAAGACCAGGCAAAAGATTCTCTTTCTGCTGTCCTCAAAGAAAATCCTGATTCAATTGGAGCATTAAACTTATTAGGAACTATTTATGAGGAAGAGAAAAACTATGTGGAAGCTTTAAAAGCCTATACCCGAGTACTTGAATTAGCTGAAAACCAAAATCATACCACCATGATCCCAGTTGCTAAAATGAAAATCGCCATGCTCCAATTAAGTCTCCCAATGAGCCTTCCATAAATTCAAAGGTTTTTCGTTAAAATCTTAAAGAAAAATGTTATAATAATTCGGTTTTTTAATTTTTGGTAACTTTCAATATAGGGTTAGCACTTCATTAGGAGAGTAAATTTTTATGGCTTATTTCTTCTTGATCCTTACGATGGTTTCTTTAGTCCTTTTTATTATAGGATTGATTAATCCATCTCTGGTTATAGTTCGCCTAAAAAAAAGAAGATTCTTAGTCATTCTTATCTATGGTTCAATAGCCCTGGTATCTCTTCTGCTGTTGATTATAACCTCTCCTCCACCACGACCAACCTTACCTTCAAAAGATGAATTACCTACTGTTAACAATGATATATCTGATCAAAATATAAGCGAGAATCTCACTGATCAAAAAAACAATCAATCTTCAACTGTCGACTGGTTAAGAGAATCGGAAAAGTATTTTTTTGTTAAAGAGCCTGAACCTGAACAGTATGTTTTACTTTCAATCTCCTTGGTAACACGTTTTGACCAAATAATAGAAATTATCGGAGAAACCGATCTTCCCGATGGATCGATTATAGAAATTCTTTTTCGGCAACTGAGAACTCCAAAATACCCCAATCAATTTGATTTGCAAACCAGTGCTATTGTTCAAAATAATTCTTATCGGGCTACATTCAGCGCTCCAGAAAATTATCTCTTTTCTCAGGGTCCCTTTCAGATTCGAGTTTCCTTTTCCCCTGAAAACCAAATTCCAGCCATTCAAAAATTAGTTGGAAAAAGTGGAGAAAAATTAAAAGGTAAACAAAGCCGGGTTGAGAATCAAACCAGAATTCTTGAAGATATCAAAGAAGTGAGTTTCGAATTTGAAATCGAGCCCTCACCTCCTAATTAGAAGGCATAATATTCTTGAGGGTTTTTCTATTAGCCTTCCTGGTTCTGAAATTATAGAAAAGGAAACTGATAATCTTTTTCTTTGAAAAGGCTTAAGCAACAGTCAACAACTATTGGTTCATAAAGAATTCCTCGGTTCCTTTTTATTTCCTCTAGAGCAGTTTCTATTCCTTTGGCCGGTCGATACGGCCGGTGGGAAGCAATTGCTTCAACGACATCTGCTACGGTTAAAATTCGAGATTCTATAAGTATTTCTTCTCCTTTGAAACCAGCAGGATATCCAGTACCGTTTATTCTTTCATGATGTTGTAAAATGATATCGGCTATTGGCCAAGGAAACTCAATATCTTTGAGTATTTCGTACCCGGCTTGTGGATGGGTTTTTATTAGACCAAATTCTAAATCAGACAATTTTGTTGGTTTAATGAGGATTTCTATTGGCACTGCTATTTTCCCTATGTCATGAATAGCGCTCGCCATAAAAAGGCCAGAAACCCGATCATTTCCTAAACCTAATTCAAATGCAATCGCTCGGGCGAGATGAGCTACTCTTCTCTGGTGACCAGCAGTATAATAATCCCTAGTTTCTACAATTTCTGATCTCTGCTATAGTTTCAACCATTGATTCTAATGTGTTCCGTAATTTTTTATTGCTCATTTCCAAGGCTAATTCTGCTCGTTTACGTTCGGTTACATCCATAACGGTCGATATTATGAGCTGTCTCCCTGGAATGGGAGTGTTTTTGGCATTTATAAATCTTATTTCTTGTCCCCGACGAACAATAGGAACGTCATTCCATTGCATGCGTTGCGGGTCATTACTGGCACAATCCTTTATTACTTTCTTTTTTTTTCTCGAAATTCCGGATCTTCGTATACTGCTTCCCAAAAAGAATTCGGTTTTTCTATAGCTTCCCATGTAGTTTGATAAAATTTCGGAAAGTTGTCATTCATATAATGAAATAAACCCTTCGAATCAAGAAGATTGACTGCCACCCCAATTGGAAGATTGTCTAAGACGGTTTTGATATAAGCCTCACTTTCCCTCAATGCCTGTTCAGCTTGCTTTCTTTTGGTTATATCACGATTTGTCGCAATAATACCAATGGGTTTTTGATTACCATCTCTCAAAAAAGACATAGTATTCTCAACCCAAATAGTCGATCCATCTTTATGGTATTCTTCGGCTTCTAAACTAATGGTTCTTTTTGTATCGGCACTTCCACTAGCTTCTAAGGCCATTTGTTCTTTAAAAATTTGCATTATTTTTTTGAATGATTCAGGAGTATAAATTTGATCTAAAGTCTGATGAATGGCTTCTTCAGCAGAATAACCACGAATCTTCATTGTTGAGGAACTGACATAGATAAGATTTAAATTAAGATCCAAAACAGTGATGTTGTCTCCAGTATTTTCTGCAATTAGACGGAATTTTTCTTTGCTCTTTTTTAAAGCTTCCTCAAACTTTTTGCGTTCAGTTATATCCCAAACAATGATGATGGTTCTCTCTTGATGGTGGGAATTATAA
>DPKX01000006.1 GCA_003542295.1 Candidatus Atribacter hydrocarboniphilus | reverse complement strand
GGGAGCTAATATGAGAGTACTTGAGAATAGGGCTGGAGAGATGATCTTCAGCCCTATTTTTTTGAATAAAAAGATATAAAACCCTTACGTGTTTAACAATGAAAATACCGAGATAAGAAATAAATGAACTCGTTGCTGATTACTATACTGAAAGGGTAGAACTACAAGAAACTTATATGGTAGAATATGTTGAGACTTTTTTATGAAGGGGGAAACCTATGTCTGGACATTCAAAATGGGCATCTATTAAACATAAAAAAGGGAAAACTGATGCAGCTCGTGGGAAAGTGTTTAGCAAATTGATTCGGTTAATAACTGTAGCAGCGAGACAGGGCGGAGGAAACCCAGATAATAATCCAAGACTTAGAGATGCAATATTAAAAGCCCGTGAAATTAATATGCCCGCAGATAATATTGATAAGGCAATTAAAAAAGGAACCGGAGAACTGGAAGGAGTAGCTATTGAAGAAGTAACCTATGAAGGATATGGACCTGGAGGAGTAGCGGTGATGGTCGATGCAACAACCGACAATAGAAATCGAACCACTGCAGAGGTACGACATTTATTTAGTAAATTAGGTGGAAATTTAGGAGAAAATGGCTCGGTTGCTTGGATTTTTGAAAGAAAAGGCTTGATTTCCTTTGATAAGGGAAGTGTTGATGAAGATGATTTAACGATGATAGCTATAGATGCTGGTGCAGAGGACATACAGACCTCCGACACGACAATTGATATTGTTACTTCACCAGGAGATTTTGATCGGATTAAAGCTTTAATTGATGAAAATAAAATAGCATATTCCAATGCTGAAATTACCATGGTACCAAAAACTACTGTTCATCTGGAGGGCAAGCAAGCTCAACAGACACTTAACCTTATAGACAGCTTAGAAGAATTAGATGATGTACAGGAAGTTTTTTCCAATTTTGAAATTTCTGATGAGTTACTTGAGTCGTTGGAGCAGTAATTTCTGATGTCATCACAGGAAAAAATTGTCTTGGGAGTTGATCCGGGTACAGCAACGACCGGATATGGAATTATAGCGAAAAGAAAAGGGAGCGAAAGGATTAAAGTTGTCAAATGTGGTGTTATTGTTACCCAAAAAGAACTTTCACTCCCTGAAAAATTATATATAATTTACCAAGAAATGAGTCATTTAATTAATGATTATCATCCTGTTGAAGTGGCGGTTGAGGAGATTTTTTTTAATAAAAATTCCAAGACCGCTATTTCTGTTGGTGAAGCCAGGGGAGTGATCTTGTTGAACGCTGCCATGCAATCTATTCCGGTATTTGAATATACTCCCCTTCAGGTAAAGCAATCGGTAGTCGGATATGGGAGAGCAAAAAAGGAGCAGGTAATCTATATGGTAAAAACGATACTTAATATTCAAGAGATAAAATTAACTCCCGATGATGTCGCCGATGCTTTGGCGGTAGCCATTTGTCATGCTTTTCAATCTGAAACCAATTATTCCTATGTTTGATTCAATTCGAGGAACGATTGCAGTAATTGAAAATGATGAATGGATTCTTGAAACCGATTGGTATGGCTTTCGGATTAAAGTGACCCCCTTTGTTTCTTCGGGAAAAATTGGAGAACAAAAAAAACTCTATATACGTTTTTATTTTCGTGAAGACGGTGAGTTTTTTTACTACGGATTTGAAGATCTTAAAGAAAGAGAAACCTTCGATTTAATTTGTGGGGTTAAGGGTATTGGACATAAAACTGCTCTTAAAATTCTTTCCCGAATTCACTGGAAAGAATTTACTGACCTTATTATAGCTGAAAATGTTGATTATCTCTCTTCTCGAATTAATCTTTCTTCAAAAACGGTTAAAAGACTTCTCTTGGAATTAAAGCCTCGTTTAGGTAAGGTTGACTTTATTGCGTCTTCTACACCGAAGATAACAAAAACCTGGAAAGAGGTTAAAACAGCTCTGGCTGGTTTGGGGTATTCTGCAGGTGAAATTGAAGGTGTTTTAAATATTCTTTGGCAAGAGGACCAAACTACATTTGACGATACTGAAATTCTTTTGAAAAAGGCATTGGGTAAAATAGGTGGTTTGAAATGAACGATGCTCCAAAACCAAATGATTTCATCCCTTTTTTAAAGGATACCGATGATGATACATCTTTACGACCCAAAAGACTGGGTGAGTTTATCGGTCAGGATAAAGTAAGGGCGAATCTCAACGTTTTTATTCAAGCTTCATTAGCTCGAGATGAGTCTTTAGACCATGTTATTCTTTATGGGCCTCCAGGTTTAGGAAAAACGACTTTAGCATCAATTATTGCCAACGAAATGAATGCCGCAATTCGCTATTTATCTGGTCCCAGCTTAACCCGTTCAGGAGACGTTGCATCAATTCTGACCACAATATCAGATCGGGATATTTTATTTATCGATGAGGTCCATCGGCTCCCCAGAGTGTGTGAGGAAATTCTATATGGTGCCATGGAAGATTTTGCTCTGGATATTTTAATTGGAAAAGGGCCAGGTGCAAGAAGTGTAAGAATAAATTTACCTCCATTCACTCTCATTGGAGCAACGACCCGCATCAGTCTTTTGAGTGCACCCTTACGAAATCGATTTGGTATCATTGAAAAACTCGATTTCTATAATCAAGATGATTTATCGGCTATTGTTCTTCGCTCAGCATCGGTTATGAATATTCCGATTAACCAAGATGCTTCAGATGAGGTAGCTAGAAGGTCTCGCGGGACACCTCGTATAGCCAATCGAATTTTAAAAAGAGTTAGAGATTTTGCCCAATACTACGGAAAATCGTCGATTGATAAACAATTAGTGAGAGATGCCTTAGAATGTCTTGAAATTGACGATATGGGTCTTAACCGCATGGATCGAAATTTATTGAAGATTTTAATGGATCACTATCATGGAGGACCAGTGGGAATCAACAACTTAGCAACGATGTTAGGCGAAGATACTGCCACAGTCGAAGAAGTCTATGAGCCTTTTTTAATTAAAGTTGGCTTACTAATTCGTACTCCTCGAGGAAGGATGATCACTCCTCAAGGCCATCAATATATTAAAGGGAAAAAGTTAATATGAGCAAACCGCAACTTCTTCTTCATACTTGTTGCGGACCTTGTGCAGCGGGAGTTTATGAAGAGCTTGAAAAAGAAGGGTGGGAGGTCACCTTTCTTTTTTATAATCCTAACATTCACCCTTATGATGAATATTGCCGAAGAGAAGAGAATTTTTACCGATATATGGAAATTACCGGTCAGAAGGGTATAACCCCCTTTCCTTACCAACCTGCAGATTATTTTCAATCAATTATCTCAGAAACCAATCGCTGTAGTGGTTGCTACCGGTTACGATTAAAAAAGGTGGCAGAATGGGGAAAAAAGAATTCCTTTCAACATTTTACAACTACTCTAACTATCAGCCCTTATCAGAATCAGGAAAATATTTTTCTAATCGGTGAACAAATAGCGAATAATGTAGATATGATTTTTTTAAAAAGGAACTTCCAACCCTTATATCGAAATAGCAGAGATCGTTCGATCGAACTAAACCTTTATCGACAAAAGTATTGTGGTTGTCTTTTCAGCTTGTGGGAAGGAGACAAAAAGCGTTTATGGAAATATCTATTTGGGCAAAAACCATTATAATTATTGGAGTTATATTGATTGTAATCGGTTTGGTGATGATGTTTCTGCCAAAATTACCATTTCTTCAGCGCTTAGGAAGACTTCCAGGTGACATCATTGTGAAAAAGGGAAATATTACCTTTTATTTTCCCTGGGTGACTTGCATAATCGTCAGCATAATATTAACAATTATATTCTCAATCTTGAGGCGGTAAGACATGATGAATAAAAAGAAAATAATTATTCCCTTGATGTTTTTATTTCTTTTATTTTTCTTTACTAGTGAAGCTGTTCGTGCCCAAAATGAACCGGTTGTGACAGTTTGTATTATCAATGGAAGATCCGAGGTTATGCTTTCTTCTACTGCTGGATTGAAAGTTATAATTGATAAAAAAAATTATTCGATATCAGCCCAGGAACAATTGTCTTTTGGTGCCAGCAAGAACAAAGTGATTTGGGAAGAGAAGCAACTGGTATCCTCGGTTTTTCGAGTTACAACCCAGGGTAAAGGTTTTATCTTGGTGAACAGTCGTCCTTATAGAGGTTCTTTGACTCTAAAAAATGTGACCGGAAAACTGATTGTCATTAATCATCTTTATTTAGACGATTATATTCGAGGAACGATTAAGATGGAAATAAATCCTCATTGGCCCGAAGAAGCTGTTAAAGCTCAAATTGTCACGGCTCGTACCTATGCTGTAAAAAACTTAGCGCGTCACCGTGATCAAGGTTATGATTTTTGTGCTTCGTCACATTGCCAGGTTTATGGAGGAGTAGGCGCTGAAGATCCTATTACCAATAAACTAATAGATACTATAAAAGGTTTGATCCTTTTTTACCAAGGTCAACCAGCAGGAGTTTGTTTCCACTCTGAGAGTGGCGGATATACTGATTCAGCACTAAATGTTTGGGGAAGAAGTGTCCCTTACTTGGTGAGTGTTGAATCTCCCTGGGAAGGCGACTCTCCTCACGCCCAGTGGCAGTTGGAAATCAGTTCGGAGGAATTGACTCGATCTTTACAAAGAGCCGGATTCATTCAGGGTTCGATTATTGATGTTCAAGTACAGCCAAACTCCGGGAAGCAACGGGTGAATGAATTTTTAATTCAAACTACCCTGAAGAAATATCGGATTCCAGCCAGTAAAGTTCGCGAAGCCCTTGGTTACGACCGGCTACCCAGTACTTTTTTTGAATTTGCTCCTATAGCCGAAACAATTTTTCAACCCAGACCGACACCAAAACCCAAAGTGACTCCATTACCTTCGCCTCTTATTTCAGATAATTCATACCGTGACGATGAAGATCCGGGCTATCGGGAAATGTTAGATAAAGATTGGAACCTGGACGATATCTTAACTTTCTTAAGTCTTCGAGAACAAGAGAGACAGAAATCAAATTCAGGACAAACCAACCAACCTTCTCCTCCTAACTCTAAGGAAGAGTTAAAAGAAAAAGAAGTTCATGAAATCCATACTAATCCTAATACCACCTATCGTACCAATACTGTTTACTTATTAAGGGGGAAAGGTTATGGACATGGGGTTGGCCTCTCCCAGTGGGGAGCAAGGGGAATGGCTATGCAAGGTTATTCCTACCAGGAAATATTGTTTCATTATTTTCCTGGTTGTGAAATAAAAAAGGCTCGTTTTAAATGATTTTAACCGATCAATTTAATTTTTATCTACCTACTGAACTCATTGCCCAGCAACCGGTCGATCCGCGAGATCAATGCCGATTGATGGTTATCAATCGTCAATCTCAAAATATTGAACACCGCAGATTTTTCGATATAGGCCATTATTTGAAACCGAAAGACCTTGTGGTCATCAATGATTCTCGGGTAATTCCAGCCCGATTTTTTACTCAAAAAAATCCAAGCGGTGGGAAAATCGAACTCCTTTTTTTGCATCGACACCAAGAACTCTGGGCTTGTATGCTCAATCATTCCAAGCGGGTAAGGAAAGGAACTATTCTCTCTCTTCAAGGACATCCAGAAATATTCTGGCAGGTGGTAGAAAAAGAAAAAGACTGGTGGCTTCTACAGCCATCTTTCCCACCCGAAAAAGAAGATGAAATATTTTTTAATTATGGAACCACACCGACACCACCTTATATTAAAACGCCAAACATAAAGTTAGAAGAATACCAAACTATTTACGCACAACGGAAAGGCTCGGTGGCGGCTCCGACTGCTGGACTGCATTTTACTCAGTCGCTAATTTATCAACTGAAAAACCAGGGTATTCAATTTGCTTCGATAACTCTTCATGTTGGCTTGGGAACTTTTTTTCCAGTGAAGACTCCAACTATTGAGGAACATCAAATGCACAGCGAGTGGTACCAGCTGGACCGAATGACGGCAGAGATGATTAGAGAGACCAAAAATAATGGAGGTCGAGTGATCGCAGTTGGTACAACGGTCGTTCGTGTTCTTGAATCAGTTTATCATCAGCATGGAAGAATAGTTGAACAAAATGGAGAAACTGATATTTTTATTTATCCAGGATTTCAATTTCAAATAATTGATGCCATGATAACTAATTTTCATATTCCACGTTCCACCCTGTTTATGCTGGTTTGTGCTTTTGCTGGAACAGAACTGATGAAAACCGCTTATCAAGAAGCCATTGAAAATCGTTATCGTTTTTTTAGTTTTGGAGATGCAACCTTTATTTTCTAAAAGTATAATAAAAAAAGTCTGTTAACCATAGCTACCCGTCAGTAGATTACGGTTTATTGAAATAAAGGAGAAATCAATACTCATGAAATCTTTTACGCTCGTGCATCAAGATGAGCAATCCAAAGCCCGGGTTGGGATACTGCATACCGCTCATGGTGATATCCCAACCCCAGTGTTTATGCCGGTTGGGACTCAGGGAACTGTGAAAGCTATGGCTCCTGATCGTTTAAAAGCCGTGGGAGTGAAAATGTTACTAGGAAATTCTTATCATCTCCATCTTCGGCCAGGAGAAGATTTAATACGCGATATGGGCGGTCTTCATCGTTTTATGTCTTGGGATGGTTCAATACTCACCGACAGCGGTGGTTTCCAAATCTTTAGTCTTTCGGATTTAGTAAAAATTGATGACCAAGGGGCTCTTTTCCGGTCTCATTTAGATGGATCTCTTCACCATTTTACTCCTGAAACATCGATGCAAATTCAGCAAGACATTGGTGCTGATGTGGTTATGATTCTTGATCAGTGCGTTGGTTACCCGGCAAATGACTTTCAAGTCAAGACTAGTACCAATCGAACGCTGGTGTGGGCGAAAAAATGTCGGGAAGCATTTCAATCAGACTCACAAATGTTATTTGGGATTCTTCAAGGAGGGACTCTTCCCGAGTTGAGAAGATACAGTGCTGAAGAAACGGTAAATATTGGTTTTGATGGGTATGCCATTGGAGGATTAAGTGTCGGAGAGCCCAAGCCGATTATGTATTCAATAATTGATGAGGTAGAGCCTTACTTACCAAAATCGCAAGCTCGGTATCTTATGGGTGTAGGATCACCTGATAGTATCATTGAAGGGGTCAGGAGAGGAATCGATATGTTCGATTGTGTTCTTCCTACCAGGAATGCGAGAAATTCTGCTTTATTAACCTGGTCAGGAAGAATGAATATCGACCGGATGGAATATTCTCGAGATTCCAATCCCATTGATCCCGAGTGTCAATGTTATACTTGTAAAAATTTTTCTCGCTCTTATTTGCGTCATTTGTTTAAAGCTGGTGAAATTTTAGCAGCAGAATTGGCTACTATACACAATCTTTTTTTTATGGTAGAGTTATTGAATCGTATTCGTAAGGCCATTTTAAACGGTTCCTTTCGAGATTTATCGTCTGATCTCTTTGCTCGGTTCCAGGGACAGATTGTAAATTCATAAAACAAAATTTTTTAAAATGAGTGATATGAAAATGAATTTCTTTACATCAATAGCTTATGCAGCGACTGGTGGTGCAGCAACCGGTGGTGCAGCGCCGGCAACCCCGCCAGCCGGTAGCATGTTTACGCAACTGCTTCCACTCATTTTCATCATTGTCATATTTTACTTTTTGCTCATTCGACCACAACAACAAAAACAAAAAGCCCAGAGGGATTTGATCAGTAGTATACAGAAGTGTGATCATGTGGTTACCATAGGAGGGATACATGGTACCGTTGTCCAAGTGTCTGACGATGAAATCACCATCGAAGTTTCCAAGGGAGTCAATATCCGTTTTGTCAAATCAGCGGTTTCGGCCAAAAAATAAAGAGGAAAAGAAATTGGGTAAAGGGGGCAGGATGTTTTGACTAAGAATTGGAGAGATTTTCCCTGGAGATTAATCATTACCATCGCTTTAGTCGTTTTGGCTATTATTGCAGTATTTCCTGTCGAGAAAAAAATTCGTTTAGGATTGGACTTAAAAGGAGGTTCCCATATTCTTTTAGAATGTGTAGATTCTCCAGAAGCTCCTCTCGATGAAGATTCAGTGAAACGAGTGGTTGAAATCGTCCGTAATCGTATCGACCAATTAGGAGTAGCTGAGCCGTTAATTCTCCGACAGGGTGAAAAAAGGGTTTTAGTCCAGCTTCCAGGAATTGACGATCCCCAAAGAGCAGTGGAGATTATTGGGCAAACTGCTTTATTGGAATTTAAAGATGAGTCGGGAAAAACCTTATTAACCGGTGCGACACTTAAAAATGCTCAGGTTCAATATGATCGTTTTGGTAGGCCAACTGTTTCTATTTCTTTTAATGATGAGGGAGCAAAACTATTTGGTCAGGCTACTACCGCCAATGTTGGGAAACCAATTGGCATTTATCTTGATGGCAATATGATATCTAATCCTGTTGTTCAGGAGCCTATCCTCCAAGGAGATGCTCAAATTACTGGTCAGTTTACTCTGGATGAAGCTCAGAATTTAGCTATACTGTTACGAGCTGGTGCCCTTCCAGTTAAAGTGGTTGTTGCTGAAGAACGCTCGGTTGGTCCATCCCTTGGGAAAGACTCAATTACCAGTGGATTAAGATCAGCGATAATCGCCGGTATATTTGTATTTATTTTTATGTTCCTCTACTACGGTTGGTTAGGAATTCTTGCTGATATTGCTTTAGTATGCTACGCACTGTTTACATTAGCTTTGCTTTCTGTTTTACAGGCGACTCTTACTTTGCCAGGTATTGCAGGATTTATCTTATCCATCGCCATGGCGGTTGATGCTAATGTTTTAATTTTTGAAAGAATCAAAGAAGAATATCGTGCTGGAAAAACATGGAGAGCAGCAATTCAAGCTGGTTTTGATAAGGCATTCCGAACCATTCTTGACTCTAATATAACCACCATTATTGCCGCTGCGTTGTTGTTCTTTATTGGATCGGGTTCGGTGCGTGGGTTTGGAATTACTCTCACCTTAGGTATCATCTGTAGTATGTTTACCGGAATATGGGTGACAAGAGTGCTGATTGATTATCTCGCACCAAAGCCAACAATTAAATCGTAGGATGTGGAGGGACCCGATATGGAAATATTAGTAAAACCAAATTTTAATTTTGTTGATCATCGGAAATTACCTTATGTAATTTGTATCATTTTTATCATACTCACTGTGGTTGGATTAATCCGTGGTATAAATTATGGAGTGGACTTTCGTGGTGGAACGCTTCTTCAATATCGTTTTACCCAAGAAGTAACCGCCGAA
>DPKX01000058.1 GCA_003542295.1 Candidatus Atribacter hydrocarboniphilus | reverse complement strand
AGTTCTTGAAAACCTCAGAAAAAAAATTGAAGAGAAAATTAAATCTGAGCTGAATCTTTCCTGCTCGATAAAACTTATTAAACCCAAAAGCATCACTCGTTCTGAGGGTAAAGCAAAGCGGGTTATCGACCTGCGGAAAAAAGAGGGATTCTCATGAAACAAATATCGGTTTTTTTAGAAAATAAACCAGGAAGTCTTCATGCGGTTTTAACCAAGCTGAAAGAATGGAATATCAATCTACGCGCTTTATCATTAGCTGATACTGCGGATTTTGGAGTACTCCGGTTTATCGTTGAAAAACCAGAGCAACTGGTTGAGCAGCTTCGCAAAGAAAACTTTACTGCCACTCTCACCGATATATTGGTAGTCGGTGTTGATGATCGACCTGGAGGACTTTCTCAAATCGTTGAAGTGCTCACTTTAAATTCCATCTCCATTGAGTATCTCTATGCTTTTGTTTCTCCCGAAGGTCAAAAAGCCTATGTGGTGATGAGGGTTGAGGATGTCCAACGTGCCTCAAATATTTTGCGAGAAGCACAGGCATCCTTACTTGATGAAATTACCATATAAAAAAGCTTTTTAAAAAGTTTCTTACCAGAAACCAGGGGATAGTATTAAAACTATCAACCAGTGACAGAGCAATAAATCGTTCACTGGTTGATTAGTAACATCATAATGTTTTCAGCAATAGTCATTCCACCATTGGATTTTCCTTCCCAAACTTTTTGGCTAAAATTTTCGGCTGCTTTTTGATAGTCTTGAAGATTCAAAAGAGTATTTTTAAGAACCTGGGCTAACTGAGATGGTGTATCTCCTCCTGGAATTAGTGCTTCCCGAAGGAGGAGTTTTTGTCGGTTTTCAATAAAATCCCGATTGACTTGAATGGCATTTTCTTGCCAAGGTTCAATAGAGGGAATTCCCAAAAAAGCTGCCTGTTCAATAGCTGTACCAGCAAAACCAACGACTAAAGCTGATTGAGAAAGATGCTGAAAATAATCACCTTGACTCCAAGATATAAAAAAATGATGATTTTTCAAAAGTGATGCCAATAAAAATTGTATTTCTTGAATATCAACACCCGGTGAAAAAACTATATGGATCTCATAGTCTTTTAGGTATTGATGATTCACCTCTTTAAAAGCTTCGAAAAAAAACTGTAAATTATTCTTCCAATCCTTTCGACTTCCCGGCAAAAAAACGATTTTTCTTCTATTCTCTTCCTTTTTTTTAATATCTGGTCCCAAAAATCCTAAATATTTTGCAGTAATGCCCAGCTGAAGAAACCATTGCTCCGTTAGCCGGTCTCGGGTATAAACCTGTCGGCAACCATATCGGAAGAGATGCCGGGTCAATCGACCCAGTCGCTCCAAAGGTTGATTACTTCTTTTTAACAACCAGGTATGGGCACAAGCCACCATATATAATTCTTTTTGTAAAAATAACTGGTTCAATAATGGTGGAATAAAATCACCGATACCAATGACTGCATCAATTTTGTTTTTAATTTTTTTCAACTCGCGCAAAATAAATCCGCTATTGGGTATAACTCCGCGAAAGCAATCTTCAATGAATCTTTTCGATTTTTGCCAAGCAGAACCTAAGTATACTCCTCCATTTGGCAATGAAAAAGGGGGAATAATGATTGACACTTGATCGGGATGTTGCGACCAGCATTGATAAAATTGTGCCCCTTCTCCGACAAGAGGAATAACCAAAAAAGTGCTTGGAATTTTATATACTTTGGTAAATTGAACCAGTTTTTCTAATAAAATTGAGGCAAACGAATCTTCCCCGTATCCATTGCTGAGAAGCAATAATGTTTTTGGTGACATTGACCATTTAACCTTAATTAATATATTTTTATTATTTTTTAAAAGATTATCTAAACTTAAAAAATTGCTGTTTACATATTGACCACTACTTTAATTGATTCAGCTTTATGTTCATGGGCAAAGAGCAATGCTTCCTGAGCTTTTTCCAATGGAAAACGATGGGTAATTAATGATTTTAAATTCACTCGTCCCGAATTAAGCAAATCAACACATCCGGGATAGGCATTTGCATACCGGAAAATTCCTAGAACATCCAGTTCTTTATCAATGGTTTTAATGATATTAAAATTAAATTCTGCTTGGGAAGGAAGACCTATTAAAACGACCTTCCCTCCTCTTTTAGCAACTTCAACGGTCATTTGAGTCGTCGCAACACTTCCTGCGGTTTCAAACACCACATGGACTCCTTTATTGCCGGTGAGGTCTTTTGCTGTTTTCACAACATCTTCTTTTTGGGGATTAATAGTATAGAATGCTCCCAATTCTTTTGCTTTTTGTAGTCTCATATCAACAATATCAACAGCTATTACTTTTGTTATCCCCCTGGCTAAAAGAGCTTCAATAGTCACCAAGCCGATAGTACCACTTCCTAAAACTAATGCGGTTTGTCCCGGTTCAACTCGTGCTCTTCGGGTAGCGTACATACCGACCGAGAGGGGTTCAATCAGAGCTGCTTCTTCAAAAGAAACCTGGTCAGCAATTGGGTAAGTAAAACGAGCAGGGTGAGTAACATATTCGCAAAATGAACCATCAATGGGAGGTGTTGCCCAAAAAATTACATCGGGACAAAGGTTATAACGGCCGATACGACAATTTTCACATTTTCCGCAGGGAATACCTGGCTCCATAGTGACTCGATCCCCAGGCTTTAAATCTTTGACTCCAGCACCAATTTCAACAACTTCACCAGAACACTCATGACCTAATATAAAGGGAGGCTCAACAATATAGTCCCCAATCCGACCTTCAATAAAATAATGGACGTCTGAACCACAAACTCCAACGCTTTTAATCCGAACTAAAACTTCATCCTCTTTTGGTACAGGAACGGGAAGATTTTCAATTTCTACTTTTCTTATTCCTTTCATCACTGCAGCTTTCATTTGTTGAGACATAATTCATACCTCCTTTTTTGTTTATTATTTTGATTAATAATTAAATAAGGTTTCTAAATGCCTTTTAAAACCCGGTAGACTCTCTATATCACCACCCGGACAATTTTCAGAATAACGAAGAATTCCATTTTTATCGATCATGAAAATTGCCCATTCTGCTAGGCCATTCTTTCCTTTTACTCCAAAAGCACGAATGGTATCACCACTTACGTCGCTAAATAAAGGGTATATCAGCTCCATTTTAGTAGCATAATCTTTCTGAACATAAATACTATCCATACTGACGGCAAGAAATTTTCCACCAAGTTGGTTAATTGATTCCGATAGACGATTGCAATCAACTAAAGCTTTCTGGGCAATGGGACTTGCAATTGAATCAAAAAAAAGAAGAACTGTAGGAGTTTCTTTCACTATCATAGAAAGGTTCATTTTTTCTAAGTGAGTATCGTAAAGGAAACCTTCCGGGAATGGATTTTTTAAACGAGGTTTAGATTGTGAGAAAAAACTCATAACTTCCTTCATAAAAATTGGTAAATCATTAGGCCCTTGAGCGGTAAGAATGTTCCCATCAACCACAGTTTGATAATCGACATATTCACCACCAGCATTAACAATATCATCACGAATCGCTCGATTCCCAGTCATTCTTTTTCCCCGAACAACGTCTGCAGAAATTAAGACACTTGGTCCATGGCAAAGTGCTCCAATTAGTTTTCCCTGTTGAAAAGTCTCTTTTACTAAATTTATAATTGCTGGATAACGTCGTAGATAGTCGGGGGCAAAACCTCCTGGAATAATTATTCCATCAAAATCTCGTGATGTTATCGACGAAGCGGTTGTCTCAGGTTTTGCTGGAAAACCATTTCTTCCGGAATATAAATCAGAAGATCCTGTGCCTACTAACTTGGTCTCTATCCCCTCTTCTTTGAGCCGAAGTAAAGGGTACCAGAGTTCCAATTCTTGATATAAATTCTCAATAAAAATCATTATCCTCCGATTATTCAATTGGCTCAATCTCCTTCATGATTCAATATAAATTATCTACCAAGTTCTTTTTTTATTCCCAATAAAATCGCATAATGTTTTTTCTCTTCTTGAATAACCTTCTTCAGCCATTCTTTTTTAGTTTCTGGAATCATGACTTCCATGCTTTCATAAAAACTCACACTTTCCTTTTCAACCTGCATACCAACTTCCAACGCTTTTTCTACACTGCTATCACCTTGAGTTAGATCGATACCCTGTAATACTTTTCCAAGCACTCCATTTTCAACCAATGATCCAAGGTAGATAACTGTTTCATCCATAGTGTCGGGTACAAAATCAATTTGAGTATTTAAGTCATCCTTGGTATTTTGAAAGTATTCCAAATGTTTTTTTTCTTCTTCACTTAAAAAAATAAATATTTCTCTTGATTTTTGATCAGAAGTCTTCTTGGAAAGGTTTTCATAGAAAGCTATTCCTCTCCTTTCTAACTCAACAGCCATTTCTAATACCTCATCCGCAGAAAATTGCATGGCCATAAATATCACCCCTTCATAATCACCCTTTTTAATTGTAACATGAAAACGTTTTTATACAGCACTTAAAAACTTATATTTCTTTCAAATAAAGCCACATGTTAAACAACCACGCTTGGTAGCTATGAAAAAACCATATCTTTGTCATCTTGTTTGTTTTCTACCAAAGACAAATGATTGAGAAAGAACAAGGGGTTTGACTTTTGTTCCTTTTCCCTTGAGGAGAGAAGGTCTGGATAAAGGCGAATCAACAATAAAGTTTAATTCGGTTTATGTTATGATTAAGCAAAAACGAAAGGAATCACCATATGGGAACCATCAAAAAACCAGATCCGGTCAAATTTTTTATTGCTGTTCTTTTTGAAAACATTTCAGTGCTTGAGTCGATAATTCCTCAGTTAGAAAAAGAATTTGGTCCGATCCAGTGGAAAAGCCCAATTATCGATTTTACCCACACCAATTACTATCAAAAAATTGGCGAGAAACTAAAAAGGATTTTTCTGGTCTTTCAAAACCTTATTGATCCAGAGGATTTAGCCAGTCGTAAAATATTAACCAATCATTTTGAGTCCCAAACTGGAGATGTTCATATAGCCAGAAGAATTAATCTCGACCCTGGTTATTTTGATGGGGGTAAAATTGTACTAGCTACCACCAAAAACTTTTCTCATCGCGTATATATAGGAAAGGGAATCTATGCTGAAGCAACCATCCGATGGGAAAAAGGAGATTTTCGACCTTTCGAATACACCTATCCTGACTATGCCAGCAAAGAATATCGTCCCTCTCTCATCCAGATCCGTAATCTCTATAGGGAAGACTTGTCTCGAGCTCAAACCAAAGAGGTAGTTTAAAGATCTCTTCCAAATATTTGGCAATAATAAGGACTGTTTTTAAGAAGTTCCTGATGATTTCCAATATCCTGAATTTCTCCATCCTTGATCAAAACGATTCGATCTAAATCTTTAACCATTCTTAAAGAGTGAGCAATCAGAATAACGATTTTATTTCTTCCAATGTGGTTGTGAATAGTATCCAAAATATAATCTTCAGATTCCGGATCAAGGCTAGAGGTCGCTTCATCTAAAACCAGGATAGGCGGATTTTTTAAGAGAGCCCGAGCAATGGCGATACGTTGTTTTTGCCCGCCTGAAAGTCTCTTCCCCAAATCACCCAGGTCAGTATCGTAGCTGTTTTCCAAATGGACAATAAACTCGTGGGCGTGGGCTCGTTGGGCAGCATCAATCACTTCATCCATTGAGGCACTTAAGTTTCCATAGAGAATATTTTCTCGAACTGTTCCACCCAGAACCAATGAATCTTGAAGAACCACACCTATTTGTTGGCGAAGGGATGCTATTTTAATTTTTCGAATATCAATACCATCAACTTCAATACTTCCTTGATCGGGGTCATAAAATCGAAGAAGAAGATTAATGAGGGTGGTTTTCCCTGCACCGCTTGGGCCAACAATCCCAATCTTTTCTCCTCTGGGAATTTGGAGAGAAAAATTTTTTAATATTATTTCTCCTCCATAAGAAAAATAGATATCTTTTAATGTGATTCCCTGGGTAACACTATGAATAGACACCGATTCGGGGAGGTCTTGAATTTGGGGAGCAGTATCAAGAATTTCAAAAATTCTTTCAGCAGATGCTAAGCTTTGTTGTAAGGCTTGAATGCCATTGGAAATGTGAGAAAGAGGAGCTGCTGTTGTTGCAATATACCCCAAAAAAGCCACCAAACCCCCCGGGGTTAGTTTTTCAAATACGACTTCTCGTCCTCCAAACCAGATCATTATAGTTAAACCAACCGATGATACCAGCTCAACTAAAGGGGTTAAAAGAGCTTTGGCTTTGGCTTGTTTCATTGCCAAATAAAAATTCAGTTCATTCTCTTTTTCGAATTTTTCCACCTCATAATGGCCGCTGACATAGGATTGAATTATTTTAATACCCGAAACCGTTCTTTCAATGAGTTGGGTTAAGACTGCAGTTTTCGACTGTAAAAGATGTGAGGCACCGCGAATTTTTTTACCCAAATAATCTATGCTCAATCCAACCAAGGGAAAAACCACAATGGAAAGGGTGGTGAGTTTCCAGTTAATGTAAAAACATACTCCTATAGAACCAATCAGAATGAGAAGGTCCATAAAAATATTCATAAAAGTATGAGAAAAAAGGTTTTGTATATTCGTAACATCATTGGTCATGCGGGAAATAATATCCCCGGTTGGGTTTTTTTGAAAAAACGATGCCGATAGAGAATAAATGTGTTGATATAATTCGGAACGGAGTTTGGTAATCACCCGAAAACCAGCTTTGGAAACCCAAAGATTCTGAATATAAGAAGTGATCCCTTTAATAAAAAATATAAAAACAATTCCAAAAGTTATGAATAATAACAATATCAGGTTCTTTTGAATAAGAACTTGGTCAATAATAATCTTTACCAGCCAGGGAAAAATAAGGCTAATACCAGCCCCTAAAATTCCCATAATAAGCGATCCAGCTACCAACCCACCGTAGGGCTTGAGGTAGTTGAGTAACCTAAAGAGACTTTTCCCTTTTACCATAAAAATTCTCCTGGATTAATTGAGTTAAAACCGAATCGGCTGTGGTTGGAAATTCGTCTTCTGGTATTTCATAATCGAAATCTGATTTATTATAAATTATATCTTCAACTTTACTTGCCACATCTTCGGGGCAAACCTTCCCCCGCAATTCAGGAAAAATTTCTCTGTTCATTAAAATGTTTGGCAATGATATCCATTTTTTTTGACTATTAATTGAATAAATTATCTTTTTTTTAATTATAGGACCTATTCCAGGTATTTTTCCAATGAATTCTGGGATCCCAGTCAGTGGTATGTTTTGACTATTCGCTTCCAAGGGTAAAATGATCAAGGCTTTCTTCTTCCGATAAAATAATTCCAAATTAGAAGACCCAGGAATGGCAATAGCAACATCGGCTTGGTTCATTAAGTGAGAGGTTACACCAAAATAAAATGGTATTTCCAATTCTCCCCAATTATCAGCTGGCACATCTTTTGTCGAATAATGTTCCGGAAAACCAACAACAGATGAGGTTTTGGGAAAAATTGGCAGCAATAAATCGACTATTTTTTTATAAAAAGGGATCAGGTAATCATAAGCAAAAGACCGACTACCCGGAAGGAACAATATTCGAGGTTCACCATGACAAAAAAAACGGTTTTCCTGCTCAGCTGGGTATTTTTCCTGTACGACATAAGAATAAAGCAAATCACCAACAAATTTCTTTTGAGGAAATTGATACCGTTCATAATCGCGAAGAAAACGAGCTAAATAAAGGTCAACATACTTTGGCCAGCGTAAATGGCTCCCATAAACCCATAGAGGATATCCACTCCTCTTCTTAAGAAGAACGGCGTTATAAATATCTCCACCCAAAAAAAGGATTAACCCCTGTCGTGGAAAGGATAAAGGTTTTTTCCCCCAACAAATCTGTTTGGTCTCTGACGGTAAAAATACCTTGGTAATGGATTGGTTTTCTTGAATGACCTTTTGCTCACAACCAGTACTAAATTGACAGGGTGTTAAAAATATCCATATTTGGATTGGCAACTTACTGGCAATGATCGAGTTGATCAAGGTCATAGCCCAATAATAAAGCTCTCCAGGACTATTCACCGTTATCATAACCACCGGTCGATTATCAAAGATAATTTTCAATCACCTCAACAACTTGAGAGTAGGTATCCCCGTGAGTTAAAATTTTCCTGATTTCTTGAGCATTTCTTTGTGCAGAACTGTCTCCTGAACTATCATTAATGAGTCTTTCCATAGCTTGAGATAGATTTTCGCTATTAAAATCCTTCTGAATCAACTCGGGACAAACTTCCTTATTCAGGAGGATATTTGGTAAACCAATAAACCTCTTTTTTAAAAACAACCGTGCTAAAAAATAGGTCAAATTTGACAATCGATAGACAATAATCTGTGGTATTCCCATCATAGCGACTTCCAAGGTTATTGTACCAGAACAACTTACACTGAGTGAACTTCCTTGCAAAACCTGGTATAAGTCCTCTCTATTCTTTAGGTTTATTGGTAATCCCGATAATTGCTTTTCAACCATATTTTTGTATTGTTCACTGGCTAATACCAGAAAAAAATCGTAATCGGAATGCCGATTGATAAAGCCAATCAAGGATTTTTTTAATATTTTTAGATATTCATTAATTTCCTTTTTCCGACTTCCTGGCAGAAAAACTATTTTCTTGTTCATCTTATTCGAAATAAAAGAGTCAAAATGGGGGATTTTTGATGCTACTGGATGGCCAACCCATTTTACTTGAGCTTGACCTCCCTTAAAATAATTATCCTCCCAAGGAAAAATAGTAAAAATCCAATCTGCATAGCGAGAAAGTAGAGTTGCTCTCCGTTGGTTCCAAACCCATACTTGTGGAGGTATAAAATAAATGATTGGAATACCTATTTGGTGGCATAACCGAACCATTCTAAGGTTAAAACCGGGGTTATCAATAAGAATAACCACTGATGGAGAAATGCTCTTGAGAATTTTAGCTGTCTTATTCCAAACCGCTTTCCATTGACGTAAGGTTGTAAGTAGCTCTAAAAAACCAAAAGTAGCAATGGTAGTCGTGTCATAAATTAAGTTAGCCCCAGCTTGAACAACACATTCTCCACCAAGTGCCAACACTTCCAAATCATATCTTTCCTTGAGGCGTTTGATAATTTCACCAGCGTAAAAGTCGCCCGATATCTCTCCGGTTGAAATAAAAATAGATTTTTTCGGTTTCATGGGTTTAATGTTGATACGCCTACCACACCAACTTCGAGTCTCATTAGCTATTTCCACAACTTCATCCCGCTGGATAAGAAGAGTCTTTCCGTATTCAATAGCAATTATTCCACCACCATGGTGACCCAAAGCCTGAATGGTTTGAACACCTATCGTTGGAACATCGAAAAAAAAATTTTGCCGCGTCCTCGCTACCTTAATCACAACAATATTTCCCTTTCCAATCAAAGCTCCTCTTTTAATGGTTTCATTCGTCCCTTCAGCTGCCTCAACTGCCAGTATTGCTTTTCTTTTCAAAACTAACGTTTGTCCAATTTCATTATCGGCTAAATATTTCGCAATTGTTAAGCCATAATGGATATCATCCCATTCATTTTCATTTGGAACTCGATGGGTCAAATTCCCTAATGGGGTTAAATGTCCTTTCAGGAACTCAACAGGAGTAACCAATTGTATGTCTTGTTGCTTTAACTCTTGAAAAATCGCATTTAATACTTGATCATCTCGATAACCCGAGAGCTGATTGATGAATTGTTTAAGGTCATTATGAATTAAATTTTTTTTAAAAAAACAAGACCGAGGAAATTTACCCGCCAAGCATAAATAGTTGGTTTGATAGGCTCTCATGAATTGGAGAAGGGTATTTATGGAAAATTCATCTATGAGATGATGGGGCTCTTCGTGCTGATTATAATGGAAAAATCGAAAACCAACCCAAATGACTTCAATTTTCTTTTCCCGAGCATTCTGATAAACAATTGATGGGATCGATCCCTCTCCGGCTACTAACAAAAGCTTATTAATAAACATCGTTTAGCCGCTTCTCTTGAATAAACCGAGCGATACCTCGGCGACCTTGGGAAAAAAAGTTTATTATTTCTGCAACATATTCACCGGTAAAATCTCTTTGAATACTATCGAGAAGCTCGGGTAGATTTCCATGCCTTTCAAATATTATTGTATAGATCTTTTTTATCTGATTTCTTTCCTCTTTTGAATAACCACGCCTTTTCAATCCAACAACATTGAGACCAAAAAGACGAGCTGGGTGTCCATCAGCAAGAGTAAATGGGGGGATATCCATGACAATTTTCGATAAACCACCCAACATGGTGAGTTTGCCAATTCGAACAAACTGGTGAACTCCCACAAATCCACTTAATGTCGCCATATCGTTCACTTCAACATACCCAGCTAATGAAGCGTTATTTGCCATGGTTACCTCATTTCCTACTCGACAATTATGGGCTATGTGACAATAGGACATAATATAACACTTTCTTCCGATTCGGGTTTCATTCCCTTCCCCAGTTGCCCGATGTATCGTAGAAAATTCACGAATAACCGTTTCATCCCCTATCCAAACCTCAGTTTCCTCGCCTTGATAGGAGATGTCTTGAGGAGGTGTGCCAATTACAGTATGATGTCCTATTATACACTTCGATCCAATATTTACCCTTCCTTCCAATATAACCCCACTCCCAATCGTAGTCCCCTCACCAATCGTGACGTCTTTCCCAATGATTGCATAGGGTCCAACCTGAACACCTTCGGCAATAATCGCTCCTTCTTCGATGATCGCTCTTGTATCTCTATTCATTGATTAACCTCGCCTTCCTTGCTATCAGTTTGACCATCTGATGATTCATGCTGTGTCCAGAACGTATTCCGATAAAATGACCTACAACTCGACGGCCAATCAACATGAGATCGCCAATGAGATCAATAATTTTATGATAGGCCGGTTCCCCTTCAATGTTGAACTTTTTATCCGATTGTCCCTTTTCATCGAGAATTAAGGCCGATTCTCTAACTCCTTTTCCGAGACCAGTTTGGATTATATGTTGAACCTCATCTTGAAAAGCAAAGGTTCGCGCTTTAGCAATTTGGCAAAAAACTCCTTCATTCTCCGAAAAAGTCATACATAAAGCAAAGGTTGACCCAAAAAAATAATCTAAAAAATAAGTTACTTTAAAAACATCACTCGGCAAAGCAAACAGATACCGTCCATGATTGCCTACTTCAAGTATCTCAAGTATTTGATAGTAAGCTCGATTGTGTTTTTGTTCCTGAATGCCCACTCGATTAAAATTCTCTATCCAAAAAGAACAACTTCCTTCTCCAGCCGGGAGTTCTTCGCCCTCAACTTTAACCAACAGATTATCTACATCCGCAACCCAGGCTGCAGCTAAAAAATGCTCTATCGTTGAAAGAGAAATACCATCTTTAGTTAGTGTTGAATTTCGATTACCAGAATGAAGATGATTATAATAGGCAGGGATTATTCCGTCTTTTTGATTCTGAAAAACCTGGAATATAATTCCATCGTCTACTTCTGCGGGATGAACCTCAACTCGGGTATCTCTGCCTGAGTGCAAACCTTTCCCAACAATTGAAAAAGAACGAGAGATAGTTTTTTGCTTCTTTGAAGAAATTAAGATTTGAACACTTTTTTCTCCAAATTCTTGATTCTTTGCCATAAATCCGGTAATTTCCGTAATAGCACCTTCTCTTTCATTTCAGTTTTATGGTCCTGAGCGGGAAAGCCTGAAACCATTTGATCATCAGGTATCGAATTGACTACTCCAGTTCGTGCAGCTAAACGGACACGGTTCCCAATTTTTCCATGATCAACAACACCACATTGACCTGCCATGATGACATCATCACCTAGACTGCTACTTCCTGCTATTCCAGATTGAGCAACAATTATACAGTTTTTCCCGATTTTAACATTGTGGGCAATCATAACCAAATTATCAATCTTGGTACCTGTTCCGATCCTGGTTTCTCCCAAGGTCGCACGGTCAACAGTAGAATTTGCTCCAATTTCGACATCGTCTTCCAAGACGACTTTGCCTACATGGGGAACTTTTAAATAAACATCTCCATATTTTTCATAACCGAAGCCATCTCCACCTATGATGACTCCACTTTGGAGAATTACTCGATCACCAAGAATACAATTTTCTCGAACAACCGTCTGCGGAAATATTAAACAACTCTTTCCAATCCGTGATCCCTTTCCTATGTAAACCTGAGAAAAGATAATTGTATCATCAGCAATAATGGCATCTGATTCAATACAAGCTCCTGAACCAATTGACACCCTTTCTCCAATCTTTGCCTGAGGATGTATAAAAGCTGTTGGATGGATACCTGGTTCGGGATAATCTTGAGAATAAAATTTTGGAAGTAGTTTAATGAAAGCTAAACGGGGATTTTCAACGAAAATAAGATTTTTGGCATGAATATCCATTCCTTCTTTACAAACAATAACCTCGGGGACAGAAGAAACTGAGTCGGATATTTTTTGTTGATGAAATAAAAACACCAAATTCCCCGAAGTTATGTTGTCTATAGTACCGATACCAAAAACTTCAAATTCGGGGTCACCAACCAGGTGACCACCGATGTAAGACATAATTTCTTTAATTTTCAAAGAATTTCACTTCATTCTCAGGTCAATTGTTTAAAGTCTTCAATTTTTCAATAACGTTATCAGTGATATCAGTCCCACCATACAGAACAACCGGCATGTCAACCGCTTCATTCTGACTGACTGGAACTCGAATTTGAGTCCGGATAACTAAAGAGAGCTTCATCGATTCAGCAACTGCTTTTATTGAGTCAATCACATCACTATATCTCTGATTAATCAGCTCTTGCCTTTGTTTTAGCATTTCTTCTCCAACGGGAGCCCAATCTTTATTCATTTGATCTTCTAATTCACGAACCTCTTCCCTGGTCTTCCCTTTCCCTTTCTCGTTAAGGTCTTGTTGTCTTTTCTGCTTTTCTTCAACAAATTGTCTTTCCAAATCAATGATTTTCTGGGTATTCGGATGAGCATTAAATAATTTCTCAACATCAATGAGACCTATATTTTGGGAGGTTGTTGCCGCCCACGAAAAATTTCCCACCAAAAGAAGCGACATAACCACCAGTAATCCAATGAATAGTACCTGCTTTTTCATAATAAAGACACTTCTCCTTTCTTTCTATCAAAAGGGCTATAATCCCTTCACGATGCTTTTTTAGCTAATTGAATTTCTTTTAAAAAGTTTGACCAATACTAAAGTAAGTTTGTCCCCCTTCTTCGCCTAAACCATAATCTAAGCGTATTGGTCCAAGGGGTGTATCGAACCGCAAACCAACCCCATAACCAAATTTAATGTCATCAAGTCGGACTGGTTCATCCAAAGCCCAGGCATAACCAGCATCACCAAAGACGACCAATTGAGTATTATCAGCGACATCCCAACGGTATTCAGCATTAAAAACCAGCATCTGTTCACCTTCAAATTCAGCAAGGTCATATCCTCGTAAGGTATTAACTCCACCAACCGTGAACTTTTCATATTCAGGTAAGGTCGTATCGGCAATCCCTCCCAACAAACGAAGGGCAAGAACAGTATCCTGGCCAGTATCGATATAATTTCTCAAATCCAAAATGTATTTATTATAATTATTATCTCCGCCTAAAAATCGACCGGCAATTTCTGCTTGAGCAATTCCATACCATCCATTATGAGGATTAAAAACATCATCTCGAGTATCATAAATGATCATTGGGGTAAGAGAATTGGTAATGCCTCCTCGATTTGGTACTTCTCCTTCCAAAGCGGTGATCTTTATATTTTCAGTCTTGTAGCTTAGTCTCCACCTCCAATAATCAGAAAATCTCCTTCCAAAAGAAACTTGACCACCAACTCTTTCTTCTTCATAACGACCAATAATTTCTCCTTCTTCCCGATTTTTTCTCTCACGTATTTGATCATAGACTGAGAGAGAAAAGTAAGTTGGCGTATCAAAAAGCCAAGGTTCTTCAAAATAGAGCCGATATAAAGTCCTCGATCCAAATTCATACCGAAGTTCCAGTTTCTGGGCATTTCCACCTAAATTACTTTCTTGGTAGCGAACAAAACCCAACCAGCCATCTTCGGTGTTATATCCAACTCCCAAACCCGCTTCACCGGTTAATTTTTCAATCACTTTTATAACAATAATGACTTGGTTCGAATCACTACCGGGTTCAATTTTCATACTAATATCATCAAAAAAACCTAAGTTGTAAACCGCTCTCATGCTTTTTTTGATTTCAGAAAAGTCAAACTTGGTTGGGGTTTCGAAAGATAATGCACGAATAATTACATAATCTTTGGTCTTCTCGGTTCCTTCAATTTTAATTTGTTCAATAATACCTTCATGAAGTGTGAATTTTAAAATACCATCCGAAGTAAAATCTGTTTCATCTACAGCAGTGATCATATAACCATTATTGCTATACAAGGCTCTTATTCGGTCTAAATCGTTTTGGAATATTTTCCAATTCATGACCTGACCAGGCACTAAAATCATCGCCGATCGGATTTCATCAATGGTCATTTGGGTGTTCCCCTGGATCTCAATCCCCCTTAAAATATGATTTTCTTCAACTTTAAATATCAGTTCGATTCCATCTGGATATTGCTTGGTATCAACCCATACTTTGGTAAAATAACCAAGATCAAATATCGATTTAATATCATTTTTAATTTTTTCTTGATTGAATGCTTCTTTGAGGGATACTGAAACTGCCGATA